>JAUNEW010000130.1 GCA_030525365.1 Eubacteriales bacterium | reverse complement strand
TTCTCCGCAGTATCCAGACTAATTTCGTTGGCGCTATTCTGCCTGATGCTAACGATTATGGTTAAGATAACTATACCCAAAACCAGCGCAATTTTAAATACTAATTTCGTATTTTTTTGATATATTTCTTTAATTCTATTGGTATTCATGAGGTTCCCTCCTTGCACCAATCTTAAAGGATTTCCTCTCCGTACGCAAAGCACTGCGTTTCCACCAATCCTGTCCTATCTACGGTCAAAACATGTATGGGAATCATGATTATTTGTTTAATTCATCGGATTTTTCCGGTAAAAAAATACCGCAGAACGATAAATCGTTCTGCGGCTTCGTACGAATACGGTTTCCGGCTAGTCATCGAAATACTCGAACTCATAGTCCTCGATGCGGACCGTGTCTCCCTCTTGGAGCCCCAGTTCTTTGAGCATTTCAATGCCTCCCTTATTCTGAATGTACCGGTACAGGTAACGCATGGATCCCACGTCGTTGAAGTTGGTGGAGCGGAAAATCTTAAGAAGCTGTCCACCGGTAAGCTCGTACGCACCATCTTCCGCCACGAACGCATCTAGCTTCTTGTAATCCTCATCGTAGTCATCCTTTTCGAAGTCGAAGAGTTCGATTTCCTCCTCCTCCGGTGCCACGAAGTTCTCCACGCAGTTCAGCGCTTCGTTCAGAAGCTCCTGAATTCCCTGACGAGTTGCTGCAGAAATCGGGAATACCTTCCGGCCTTCCCTCTCCATGTAGTCCATGAATTCCTTCAATTTCTCATCATCGGTAACTAAATCAATCTTATTGGCGGCAACAATCTGAGTTTTCTTCAGAAGCGCCGGATCATACTGCGCTAATTCCTCATTGATTTTCTGATAGTCCTCAATGGGATCTCTGCCTTCACTTCCCGACACGTCGATGACGTGAATCAGCACCTTCGTCCGTTCAATGTGCTTGAGGAAGCGAATCCCCAGTCCAAATCCCATGTGGGCGCCTTCAATAATTCCAGCGATATCCGCCATGACAAAGGTCTTATCGTGAATATTGACCACTCCTAGGTTCGGATCAATAGTGGTGAAGTGATAATTGGCAATCTTTGGTTTTGCACTGGTTGCCACAGAGAGCAAAGTGGATTTCCCCACATTGGGGAATCCCAAGAGCCCTACATCCGCAATCAACTTCAGTTCCAGAATAACGGTTCTTTCCTTCGCAAGTCCTCCGGCTTCCGCAAAGTTCGGTGCCTGACGAACCGAGCTCTTAAAGTGCACGTTTCCTTTTCCGCCTTTGCCCCCCTTGGCCGCCACAAGACGGTCTCCCGGGCTACACATATCCTTCATGAGGAGGCCAGTTTCCTTGTCGATAATCAGCGTTCCCACCGGAACCTTAATCACAAGATCCTGTCCCTTCTTACCGAAGCGTTTTCTCTTCATACCATCCTGTCCGGACTCCGCCTTGTAGACCTTCTTATACTTGAAATCCATCAAAGTTCGAAGGTTGTTGTCCGCTTCGAATATGACGCTTCCGCCGTTTCCGCCATCACCGCCATCTGGGCCACCCTCCGGAACGAATGGCTCTCTACGGAACGTAACCGCGCCATTTCCACCTTTGCCGGAAGATATGTTAATTTCTGCTCTATCTACGAACATCTGTATCTCCTGTTTAAATATAAAATATGGCCCCCATCTGTTAATAGGGGCCATACAAAACTAAGCTTCGTTGCTGTATACGCTAATCTTCTTTCTCTTCTTGTCAAATCTTTCGAATTTAACATTTCCGTCGATCTTAGCGAACAGAGTATCATCTCCACCGATACCAACGTTGTTGCCCGGGTGGAACTTGGTTCCTCTCTGTCTAACCAGGATGCTTCCTGCACTTACGTACTGACCAGCACCAATCTTCAGTCCAAGTCTCTTCGACTCAGAGTCACGGCCGTTCTTGGAACTTCCTACTCCTTTTTTACTTGACATTATGACACCTCCTAATCAAACTCAATTACTATGCTTCGATTGCTTCCAGAATCTCTGCCTTTGTTGCCTTGCTGCTTACTTCGATTCCCTTCTTGCTTGCGATAGCCAGAAGTTCTTCTTTCTTCATGGACATGCTCGGCTTAACATCATCAGCCGGAGCTGCTTCCGTCTTTGCACCACCGGTTACGATATCAGTAACCTTAACCAGAGTGTAAGGCTGTCTGTGACCATTCTTCTTTCTGTAATCCTTCTTAGCCTTGTACTTGTAGATAATAACCTTGTCGTTCTTACCCTGCTCAAGTACTTCAGCCTGTACAGCACAACCCTCAACGCAAGGTGTACCAACTGTCAGAGTGTCTCCACCTACAGCCAGAACCTCGTCAAAAGTAACAGTGTCGCCTGCCTCAGCGTTGATCTTCTCGATCTTGAATACATCGTCCTTCTGAACTCTGTACTGCTTCCCGCCTGTTTTAATAATTGCATACATAATATTCTTCCTCCTCTATCCAGACTCGCCGGGGACGGGTGCAAACGCTTATAACCCTACCCGTGCGGCTAACTTCTGAATATTACCATGAATATCATTTATTGTCAATACATTTGAGAAAATTAATCTTCAATAACTACACCATCTTCGTCTACGCGAATTTCGTCTTCACCCTCATCCGAAGCAGCTTCCGGTTTCAGCTGTTCCATCACCTTTCGGCGAATTTCCTCCAGTACATCCGGATTGTTCTGGAGGTATTCTTTCACGTTCTCACGACCCTGTCCGATGCGCTCTCCGTTGTAGCTGTACCAGGAACCGGCCTTGTCCACGATTTTCCCTTCCACCGCGGTATCCAGTACGTCGCCCGCCAGCGAAATACCCGTTCCATACATGATATCGAACTCAGACTTCTTGAACGGCGGCGCTACCTTATTCTTCACAATCTTCACTCGGGTACGATTTCCTAACATTTCGTCGCCACGCTTCAACGTTTCCACTCTGCGAACATCCAATCTCATGCTGGCGTAGAACTTCAGCGCCCGTCCGCCGGTGGTGGTCTCTGGGTTGCCGAACATCACACCGATTTTCTCACGAAGCTGATTGATGAAGAT
>JAUNEW010000129.1 GCA_030525365.1 Eubacteriales bacterium | reverse complement strand
AGCTTCGGTTGGGATTGGAGATGGTGCCGCATCCCAGGAACAGTCCCCGCAGATAAGCCTTCTTGCAGCACTTACGGCTGACAATCGGCTGATAGATTCCATCGCTCAGATAATCGTTTCCCTCTCGAATCAGCATCATTCCAGTTTCCCGCAGAATCTGAGAACTCTTCTCTTCTGGACTGATAGTAAGGGAATATCGGTATCCGTTTCGTCCCGGAACCTGGGATTCCTCCATTTCCAGACGCGCATTACTGCCGAAATACTCCTTCATCAAGGTCTTGTAATGCCTTGCAATGGCTGGATTTTCCGTGGAGGCCACGATGATAAAACGTCCTCCACCGGCGAGGCGAAGACTCCCAGATACCCGAAGGAATCCAGAAATCTCCGCCAGCATATCACACTTTTTCTCCACTTTGACTCTCGCCAATTCTCCTTTAACATCCGAAGAAAATGACATCTATTTCTTATCTCCTTTTGCAATGAAATCCAGATCCCGGTGAGTTACGGTCACCCGGAATCCTTTCTCCTTGAAAACTCTTCCTAATTCGTTCGCCACTGCCACCGACCGATGGTGTCCTCCGGTGCAGCCCACGGCAATATTCAGGTGATACTTTCCCTCTCGGATATAGCCAGGTACCAGATCCTGCACCATTCCGGTGAAGTCCTTCAGAAACTTCTGGGTGATATCGAACTTCAGCACATAGGAAGATACCTTCTTGTTGTTTCCGGTAAGCTTTCGAAGGCTCTTCACATAATAGGGATTGGGAATGAACCGCATATCCACCTGAATGTCCGATTCCGTTGGAATTCCATACTTGTATCCGAAGGAGGTCAGGTTGATGTTGAAGGAGGATTCCCCTTCATCTCCCAGAATAATTTTCGAAAGCTGCAGATTGAAATCCGACACCTTCATGTGGGTGGTATCCAGAATATAATCTGCTTTGTTCCGAACCCCTTCCAACATATCCTTCTCTTCTTCGATTACCTTGGCCGTCGCCCGGCCCCCGGTAAGCGGGTGCATCCGGCGGGTTTCGTTATATCTTTTTACAATGGTGTTGATAGAGGCTTCCACGAACAGAAGAGTGCTGTCCACCCCTTCCATCTTCCGAAGGGCATCCACACAGGCCTCCAGTTCATCAAAGAATTCGCCGCCTCGCACATCAGCTACGAACGCTACCTTCTCAATGTGGTTATCGCTCTGAAGGGATAACTCCAGAAAGTTCTTCACCAGCTGCGGTGGCATATTATCAATGCAGTAATACCCCTGATCTTCAAACCAATCTGCCGCCCGGGTCTTGCCGGCACCAGAAAGGCCTGAGATAATTACAACTTTCATTTTTTTCTCCATCTCTCATTCCATCTTAAATATCTGTAATAATTTCTTATCGCTCTTCTACATTGACAATCCGAGAAACCGGCAATTCGGCCTGAAGGGCGCGGCGCAGAGCGCCTTCATACGTTCCTACTTCCTCTGGCTTGTGCGCATCGCTGTCGATGACATAGGACACGTCGTATTCCATGGTTTTCCGGATTTCCTCCGCCGTCAGATGTTCGTGTCGGTTGTTGATTTCCAGCAGCGTTCCCCGTTCCTGGCAGGCTTTCGCCAAAGCTTCCACATCGAAGGGTCCCTTATCCCCAGGATGGGTGAGAATTCGCACTGGATTCTCATAAATCGCCCGAATGGCCATTTCCGTATTCCATGCCATCAGCTTCTCCCGGCTTCCAGAAGGATAGATTCCGTAGGAACAGATGGGATTTCGAATCATATCGCCCCCTGGTACGCCATGATGGTATCCTGCATTGATAAAATCAAACTTCGATACATCCGACCGCTTCACGTCCAGCCCATTTCGGCTGTGGATGATGTTGGCCTCCACGCCCAGTTCGATTTTCATATCCGGAAACTGCTCCTTGGCTTCCTGCACATCCTGGCGCATCTCCAGTACTGCCTCCATGGAAAGGCCGTAAAACATATGTCCCGGTCCGTGATCCGTAATGGCGATTTCGGAAAGTCCACGGATCGACGCCGCCGTCACATTCTCCAGAATCGTGCCTTTTCCGTGATAGTAGCACACCAGTCCCTTGGAATAACGGGTGTGGGTGTGGTAATCCGCCGTTAACACGTATCTGGAAAAATCCATGTCCATTATTCTTCCTCTCCGATAATCCGAACTTCTGGTTCCAAGCGGATTCCAGACATCTCATAGACCTTCTCTTCCACCCGCTCCATAAGCTGAAGAACATCTGTAGCCGTAGCACCGCCCTTGTTGATGATGAATCCAGAGTGTTTCTCCGACACTTCTGCACCCCCTACGGAGGTGCCCTTCAAACCGGCATCCTGAATCAGTGCGGCGGCATAGCCCCCTACCGGACGCTTGAAGGTGCTTCCCGCACTGGGATAATTCACCGGCTGCTTCGAGACTCTCTTCTCCGTCAGTTCTGCCACTCTGGCCTGAATGGCTTCCGGATTGTCTTCCGTAAGTTCCAGTTCCACCTTCGTAACGATTTCACCGGTATCTTGAATTCTGCTATGTCGGTAGCCGAAGTCCATTTCCTCCAGGGATTTCGCGTACTCCCGACTGCCATCTCCAGCCATAAGGTGTACTCGGCGGACAATGTCTTTCATCTCTCCGCCGTAGGCCCCAGCATTCATGTAGATGGCACCGCCCAGACTTCCCGGTATCCCGCTGGCGAATTCCATGCCAGCAAGCCCACTCTTTGTCGCCACCGACGCTGTTCCAGACAAGAGCTTTCCGCTTCCTGCCGTCAGCGTGGTTCCGGATATCTGACAGTCTTGGAACTCCCCATCCAGATGGATGATTACCCCCCGGTATCCGGAATCCCGGAACAAGAGGTTGGATCCGTTTCCAATCAGCATATGAGGAATTTCCTGCTTCGTCAGATACTGCAGGAGCCTGGCAAGTTCCCTCGCATTATTGCAAGTTACATAGAAATCCGCATTTCCGCCCACTCGAAAGGAAATGTGTTTTGCCATGCTTTCGTTCTCCAGAATCTGTTCTTCCGGAATTCCCAGCTGAATCAAATCTTCTTTTAGATTATTCATGGTTCTTGAGTTCGTCCTTTTCT
>JAUNEW010000033.1 GCA_030525365.1 Eubacteriales bacterium | reverse complement strand
CGAATGCTGTTGATGTCGAAACTATTCTTCGGCGTTGTTTTCTTTCTTGGTGTCATCGTACTCAAATTTGTATCCCACTCCTCTCAGCGTAACGATAAAGTTGCGATACGGTCCCAGGTTGTTCCGGAGATTCTTGATGTGGGTATCGATGGTTCGATCGTCCCCGAAGAAGTCGTATCCCCAGATATCCGAGAGAAGCTTGTCTCTGGACAGGGCGATGTTCTTATTCTGAATCAGATAGAACAGAAGATCGTATTCCTTCGGAGTGAGGTTCACCCTTTCACCGTCTACCGTAATGGTTCTAGCAGCGAAGTTCACTTCCAGGCCATCGAATTTCATCACCTGTGCGTTGCTGGTGTCAGCACCGCTCTTTCTCTGCAGCACTGCATTGACCCGGGCCATCAGCTCCTTTGGGCTGAAAGGCTTTACCACATAGTCGTCGATACCTAGCTCGAAACCGAAGAGCTTATCGTACTCTTCGCCTCTTGCGGAGAGCATGATAACCGGAATATCTTTGATTTTCTTAATTTCTTTAACCGAACTGAAACCATCCAGCTTCGGCATCATAACATCCATAATAATCAGGTCGTAATCGTTCAGCTTGCAGAGGCCGATGGCACTCATACCGTCTGCTGCCTCGGATACCTCGTATCCGCTGAACTCCGCGTATTCCTTAATGACCTCGCGGATTTTATCTTCGTCGTCCACTACGAGTAATTTCTTCATAGAAGTTTCTCCTTTCCGTGTTATGGAAATCTGCGAACATATGATGTGCAGACCTCACCTACTTGAAAAACTGTAGAAATTATATCACAGTTTTGTGATAGATGATAGAAAAAGAACTGATAGAGAGCTGAAATTCGGTTCCATCAAACGAAAAAAACGAATTTTTGGAATATTTTTTTAAAATGACGTAATTCCTTGTAGTGTAAAGCCTGTAGAAAAGAAAAATGGATAAATGACGTTAAAGAATGGTTGACATGATAATAACATGATGGTAAAATAATAAATTTTTATCGCTTGAAAAAAGTTTCCGGCTGGAATATAATAGTAATGTGTCGAAAAGGAGATAACTATGTTTCAAGTAGGAGAGAAAATCGCATATCCGATGTACGGCGCGGGAACGATTACTGCAATCGTGGAGAAAGAAGTACTGGGAGAAGTTCATCAGTATTATGACGTAGATTTACCGCACAACAAGATGACGGTGCTAGTTCCGGTGGAGAATTCCGCACGCATTGGTGTGCGTAGCATAATTACGAAGGAAGAACTTAAGACGGTCTATGAGACGCTGGGTGGTGAGGCCGATAAGATGCCCGCCAACTGGAACCGCAGATACCGTGCAAATATGGAGCGGCTGAAGACGGGAGATATCCTCGATGTGGCGGCGGTGGTACGCAATCTAGTACGGAGTAATCGGAAGAAGAAGCTTTCCACTGGCGAGAAGAAGCTTCTGAGCACGGCGAAGCAGATCCTGGAAAGCGAGTTAATGGTAACCGAGAACTGCACGATGGAAGAAGCCGACGAATTGGTCGAATCCCATATATAACTGGTTGCATGTTATATGGCCGGAAACGGCCATTTTTTGTATAATGATTTACGTATTCGAACAGAAATCTATCAGAGAGGAAAGATGATTCCATGAATATAGCCATTATTGTAGCCGCAGGTAAAGGCACCCGCATGAATATGAATCTTCCGAAGCAGATGCTTCCTTACCGTGGGAGCACGGTGCTTCAGTGCGCAGCAGAACCCTTCTCCCGGCATGACGCGATTGACGAGCTGGTGATTGTGATGCCGGCAGATGGATCCTATATGGATTTTTACCGTAAAACCAGCCAGGTTCTGTCCGACATTTCCGGCAAGGCAGTTCATCTGGTACTTGGTGGAAAGGAACGAGGTGATTCCGTACAGGAGGGCCTCAGAATGTGCGGAAAAATCTGCAAAGCGAAAGAAATACCGGAATCCCAGGTGAACGTTCTGATTCACGATGGTGCTAGAGCGGATGTATCCCTTGAAATCATTGACCGAAACCTGAAGGGACTTCGGGAATCTTCGGCAGTGTGCACGGCGGTTCCGGCGGTGGACTCCATGCGTATAGTTCCGGATACCGTCTTGAACTCGTTATTAATTTATCCTATAATGAACAGTAAAGTTATTGAGCGGAGAAAGATGTTTTACGTCCAGACCCCTCAGAGCTTTCGATTGGATGTAATCCTTGAATCTTATGAGAAAGCGGCCCGCGATGAATATCAGGGTACCGACGATGCATCGGTGGCAGAATACGCCGGCGTTCCGGTTGCCATCGTGGAAGGGGAGTATGCCAATCGAAAAATCACGACTAAAGAGGACGTTTCTATGGAGATCAGAACAGGAAACGGCTATGATGTGCACCGACTTGTCCCGGACAGAGATCTGATATTGTGCGGGACTCCAGTCCCCAGCAAGTTAGGCCTTCTGGGACATTCCGATGCGGATGTGGCGACTCATGCCGTAATGGATGCCCTGCTGGGTGCAGCGGGCAAAGGTGATATCGGGAAATATTTTCCGGATACAGATGAGAAATACCGAGGGGCAGACAGCATGACACTGCTCCAAGAGGTAATGGAAATCATCGGCGGTTATCGTGTGATTAATGTGGATGTAACCATTATCTGTGAGAAACCGAAGCTGGCACCCTACATTGAATCAATGAGAAATAGATTGGCGGAAGTCCTGGCTGTCCGGCCAGATCAGGTGAATGTCAAAGCGACGACGACAGAGAAACTTGGTTTTACCGGAAGAGGAGAAGGGATTGCCGCAATAGCGACTTGTGCTATTGAAGGGAGAGAATAGAATGAAATTATCGAAGAGACATCTGAAGACACTGAGAGAGGCACCGAAGGAAGCAGAATTGGTCAGCCATCAGCTGCTGATTCGTGCGAATATGGTTCGCAAAGTAGCGGCTGGAATCTACGAGTTCATGCCACTGGGCTACCGTGCGTTGCGCAAGGTGGAGAATATCGTAAGAGAGGAACTAGACCGAATCGGCGACCAGGAGATTCTGATGCCGGCACCAAATCCGGCAGAGCTCTGGAAGGAATCCGGCAGATGGTATGCTTATGGACCGGAACTTTGGAGAATCAAGGATAGAAACGGTAGAGACTTCTGTCTGGGACCGACTCACGAGGAAACGGTGACGGATATTGCAAGAAACGAATTTTCTTCCTATCGTGAGCTTCCGCAGACACTGTATCAGATTCAGTGGAAGTTCAGAGACGAGTCTCGCCCAAGATACGGATTGCTCCGCTCCAGAGAATTTCTGATGAGCGATGGATACTCCTTCGACAGAGATCCAGAGGGCATGGACGTAAGCTATATGAACGAGTACGGTGCGTATGAGAAAATCTTCACACGCTGCGGATTGGATTACAGAATTGTAGAGGCGGACAACGGCGCCATCGGCGGAAGCCGCTCTCACGAGTTCTCGGCACTGTCCAACGTGGGTGAAAGTGAGTTGGCTCACTGCCCAGAATGCGGATACGCTGCTACCATCGAAAGAGCAGAGTGCGTGGACGATGAACCGGTACAGGAAGAGATGGAGGAGCTGAAGACCGTATTCACTCCGGGAACCAAGACGATTCAGGATGTTTGCGATTACCTGAAGATGGATGTGAAGAGGTCCATCAAGGCGCTAATGTTCGTGACCTACGATGAAGAGCTGAATCCGGCAGATTATGTCTGCGCTTTCGTTCGTGGTGACAGAGAAGTGAATATGATTAAGCTGGTGAATGCACTGGGCATTCCGGAGCACTATATCGAATTTGCCAACGAAGAGGAAATGGGCCCGATTACTGGCTGCGTTGCAGGATTCACCGGTCCGGTTGGCCTGCAGAATTGCAAGATTGTTGTAGACTCTGAGCTGGTAGGCACGGTGAATATGTGCGCCGGTGCCAACAAGGAAGACCACCACATGACTGGCGTATGCTACGGCAGAGACTATAAGGGGGACATCGTCACCGATATTAAGGTCCTCAAGGAAGGGGAACGCTGCCCGAAGTGCGGAAAGCCGGTTATCGAGCACAGCCGTGGTATCGAGGTTGGACAGATTTTCAAGCTGGGTACCAAGTATTCCGAGTCCATGAAGGCATTCTACAAGGATGAGAACGGAAATGATTGCGTCTACTACATGGGATGCTATGGTGTCGGCGTAACCAGAACCATGCAGGCAATCATTGAACAGCACAACGATGAGAACGGCATTATCTGGCCGATATCTGTGGCACCGTATCACGTAATGGTTACGGTTATTAATCCGAAGGACGAGACTCAGATGAACCTGGCGGATAAAATCGAGAGCGAGCTGGAACGGGCTGGCGTGGAAGTGCTGGTAGATGACCGGGACGAAAGACCGGGCGTTAAGTTCAAGGATGCCGACTTGATTGGACTGCCAATCCGGATTACCGTGGGCAAGAAGGCGGGGGAGAACACCGTAGAGTATAAGCTGAGAAGAGGCGGCGATATGGAACTGAAGTCTTCAGAGGATGCGGTACAGGCAGCCATTGATTTGGTCAATGCCGAGAAGTTCGGAATGTAACAATATTACTTGGGTAAAAGGGAATTATTGTGCTAGAGTTATTTATCACGTTTTTTAAACTGGGATTATTCACCATTGGCGGCGGCGTTGCCATGATTCCAATTCTGGAGAACATTGCGGTCAATGAGAAGAAGTGGTTCACGGCAGAGGAGGCCATTGATGTGATTTCCGTCTGCCAGAGCCTTCCCGGGGTTATTGCGATTAATATGGCAACGTATGTGGGATTCAAGCGAAAGGGACTGCTTGGATCCCTCGTTTCGACTGTAGGGGTGGTATTGCCATCCTTCATCATTATCATTCTGGTGGCAAAGGGGCTGTCCGCCTTCGGCGACAATCCCTATGTCATGGGCGCGCTGGGAGGCCTTCGGGCCGCGGCCATGGGACTGGTACTGATTGCGGTGTATTCCATTGCGAAAGGTGTCATCAAAGACTGGTTCTCGGGCATCGCCTCGGTGCTATCCATTCTGCTGATCGAGTTCACCAACCTGAGTGTAGTGCTCATCGTTCTTCTGTTCCTGGTGGCGGGCGTTGTACGTGCCCTCTATCAGGTGAAAAAGACAGGAGGTGACCCAGCGTGATTCTGATGAAAATGTACTGGGCTTTCTTCAAAATCGGCGCCCTGGGATTCGGCGGGGGCATGGCCATTGTGGGAATGATTTACGACACCATCCGTGGCTTCGTTTCCATGACGCCTTCCCAATACGCGGATATCGTGGCCATCGCCCAGGTGACACCGGGGCCGGTAGCGGTGAACACGGCAACCTATGTGGGATATCAGGTGGGCGGAATCTTTGGATCCTTCATCGCCACACTGGGTGTGGCAACACCAGCCTTCATTCTGGTGGCTATTGTGGCCAGCATGATTAACCGGTATAAGGAAAGCAAAGTGGTCCAGGGAGCCCTGGAAGGGATTCGTCCGGCCACAGTGGGACTTATTTTTACCGCCGCGCTCACCATCTGCAGACCGGCGATTCAGGCGGAGAATCCGTTGGGCGGAAGCATCGCAGCCATATCCGGATTGCTTCCGTCCCATATTGACGGAATTGCCATCCTGATGTGCATCGCCACCATCGTGCTAATTAAGAAGTTTCACGTCAATGCCCTGTATGTATTACTGATTATGGGGTGCGTCGGTGCGGTAATTGGCGTATAAGCATTTGTGTGTCGTCTTGTGAAATTCGCTAAAAACAGGTATAATCAAGAGAAGTTTTCCGGGAACATGCCGGAAACATGGAAAGAAGGCAGTTCGCGAATAGAAAGGGGAACCGATGAAAATTTACAATACAATGACCGGCAAGAAGGAAGAATTCGTGCCGATTGAAGAAGGCAAAGTGAAGATTTACGTCTGCGGTCCGACGGTCTACAATTTCTTTCACATAGGAAATGCGAGACCGTTCGTCGTATTTGACACTCTCCGCAGATATTTCAAATACAGAGGATACGATGTGAAGTTCGTGCAGAACTTTACGGATGTAGACGATAAGATTATCCGAAGAGCGAAGGAAGAGGGCATTTCTGCGCTGGAAGTATCGGAGAAGTACATTAAGGAGTACTTTGAGGATGCCAAGGCGCTGAACGTGATTCCGGCGGATGTACACCCGAAGGTATCGGAGCACATTCCGGAAATCATCGACTTCATCCAGACCTTGATTGACAAGGGGTATGCCTATGAGGCTGATGGAGATGTCTACTACAGCACTCGGAAGTTCAAGGGGTACGGAAAGCTTTCCGGCCAGAACATCGATGACTTGGAATCCGGCGCTCGGATTGCTATTGGAGAAGTAAAGAAGGATCCGCTGGATTTCGCCCTGTGGAAGGCTCAGAAGGAACCGGACGAAATTGCGTGGAAGTCCCCATGGGGAATGGGCCGTCCGGGATGGCACATCGAGTGCTCCACCATGGCAAAGAAGCATCTGGGAGATACCATTGATATCCATGGAGGCGGACAGGATTTGCAGTTCCCGCACCATGAGAACGAAATCGCCCAGTCCGAGGCCTGCAATGGCGTGCCTTTTGCAAGATATTGGATGCATAACGGATACATTACAGTGGACGGCGTGAAGATGTCTAAGTCCCTCAACAATTTCTTTACCGTAAGAGATATTCGGAAAGAGTTCTCCGGAGACTTCATTCGCTTCTTCCTGCTGTCAGGGCAGTATCGAAATCCGATTAACTTCAGTGATACGGAAATGAACAGCGTAAAGCAGGGATACGACCGTATCGTGAACGCGGTGGAGACGCTGGAATTCCTGTCCAAGAACGGCAAGGACGAATGGCAGGATGGCGAGAAGGAAGCCTTGGATAAGCTGGATGAATACAAGAAGGAATTCATCGCCGCCATGGATGATGACTTGAACACTGCCGTTGCCATTTCCACCATTTTCGAGATGGTATCCACGGTGAACCAGGTAGTGCATGATGGCGGTTCCAAAGACTTTGCGGCAGTGGCTCTGGGAAGAATCATGGAGCTGGCTAGTGTGCTGGGGATTCTTCAGGACGAAGAGGAGGACTCTATCGGCGAGGATATTCAGGCATTGGTGGAAGAGCGTCAGCAGGCGCGCAAAGAGAAAAACTGGGCAAGGGCCGACGAAATCCGGGATACCCTTGCGGAGAAAGGATATACGCTGAAGGACACACCTCAGGGTGTCCAGATTATCAGAAACAACTAGATGATGGATCAAGAAATACAGAACATTAACAGCACAACGCTGGCTTACATGGGAGATGCGGTATACGAGGTTCGCGTCCGGGAAATGCTGATTGAGCAAGACCCTCACGATGTGAACAAGCTCCACAAGATGGCGGTACGATATGTTTCCGCAGCCGGACAGGCGAAGGCCATGAAGAAGTTGGCGGAGGGCTTCCTTACAGAGGAGGAGGTTCGCCTCTACAAGCGGGCGCGGAACCATCGCTCCATGTCTCGGCCCCGGAATACGGATCCGAGAATTTACAAGATTGCTACAGGGTTCGAGGCCCTTCTGGGGTACTTGTTCCTGGCAGAGGAATCCGAACGATTGGACGAGGTTATCGAAGAGGCAATTCGCATTATAGAAGAAGAATAGAAGAATCGGAATAGCGAGGGAGAGATATGAGCAAGGCAGATCAGCTGTTCGTGAACATGTGTCAGGATATTATCGACCATGGATTCAGCACAGAGGGACAGAAAGTTCGTCCCCATTGGCCGGATGGCACTCCGGCTCACACCATTAAGAATTTCGGCGTGGTGAATCGGTACAATCTGCAAGAAGAATTCCCAGCTCTGACCTTGAGGCCCACGGCGATGAAGTTGGCCTTTGATGAGCTTCTGTGGATTTGGCAGAAGAAATCCAACAACGTGAACGACCTGAACAGCCACATCTGGGATGAGTGGGCGGATGAAACCGGTTCTATCGGGAAAGCCTATGGCTACCAGCTGGCACAGAAGTATCCATTCCGTCAGGGAGAGATGGACCAGGTGGACAACGTACTGTGGCTTCTGAAGAACGATCCTTATTCACGGCGAATCGTCACCAGCATGTATAACTTCAGTGACCTATCTGAGATGCATCTGGAACCCTGCGCTTACAGCGTGACTTTCAATGTCAAAGGAGACACCTTGAACGCCATTCTGAATCAGCGCTCCCAGGATATCCTTACGGCAGGAAACTGGAATGTGGTGCAGTACTCGCTGCTCCTCATGATGATGGCCAACGTCAGCGGACTCAAAGCCGGTGAGCTAGTTCACGTGATTGCGGACGCTCACATCTATGACCGCCATGTGGATATTGTAAAAGAATTAATCACCCGTCCTCAGTATCCGGCACCGAAGGTGACCTTGAATCCGGATGTGAAGAATTTCTACGATTACACCGTGGATGATTTGGTGGTGGAGAATTACCAGCACAACCCACAGGTTAAGAATATTCCGGTGGCGATTTAATCCCTTGCATTTTTGCGAGAAAAGGTGTAGATTAATCGTTGCAATACGAAACCGTAAGCAGACCCGGTGAGGTGCGCCTTGCCGGGTTACTTTTATAGAAGAGATAGAAGAAACGTGTGTGTGGAAGCACAGTAAGGAGGAGACGTGAATCTAATCGTTGCGGTAGATACGGAATGGGGAATCGGATGCGGCGGACAGCTGCTGGCCAACATTCCGGGAGACCTTAAATATTTCAAGGAAACCACCATGGACAAGGTGGTGGTCATGGGCAGAAAAACCCTGGAGAGCCTGCCGGGCAAGAGGGGACTTCCGAAACGAGAAAATTATGTGCTGACAGGGAACCCAGATTTCGAAGCGGAACGGTGTCATGTGGTGCACTCTGAAGAAGAACTGGCGGAAGCACTTAAGGAATACAACAGCGAGGATGTGTTCATCATCGGCGGCGAGAGCATTTATCGGAAGTTCTACGAGAAGTGCGACAAGCTGTACGTGACAAAGATGCACGCCCATCTGGGAGCGGACCGTTTCATGGTGAATCTGGATGAAGATTCCAGATTCCGGATTACGTGGGAAAGTGCCCTTCAGAACGAGAATGGAATTGAGTATCAGTTCGTATTGTACGAAAGGAGCTAGGAATGGCAGGAAAGAAGAAGACTGGAAAGAACCGGCGGGACGCCCACGGCGTATACGAGAGAAGAGAGGCTAGAGGGAAGACCCACTACGGTGAAACCAAATACGGTGCGGCAAGCGGAACCGGGAAGCCATCCCGGAATTCTCGGGGAAATGGATACAACCGAGAGGAGCGTCCGACCTATGATTACGGTGGCATGGGCAGCCGGAATACGAAGCGAAGAGCTCCGGAGTATTCCCGTTCGGGGGATAGAAGATTTGCCGGAAAGCCTCAGAATAGAAATTATGAAGATTCCCGCAGAGGAGCTGGATTCCGAGAAGAAGAGGAGACGAAAGAAAATCTTCTGGTAGGAAGAAATCCGGTGATTGAAGCGCTGCGTGCCGGTCACGACGTGGAACGAATCTACATGGCGGAAGGCGCCGGTGGATCTATTTCGATTATTCGGGCTCTGGCCAAGGAACAGGGCGTGTCCATCAGCATGGTGGATCGATTCAAGCTGGACCACATGGCTCCGGGACAGAAGCATCAGGGCGTCATCGCGGAAATTCCGGCCTATCACTATTCGGAGATGAAGGATATCTTTGCCAAAGCGGCAGCGGCAGATGAGGAGCCCTTCATCGTTATTCTGGATGAAATTACCGATCCCCATAACGTGGGTGCTATCATTCGAAGCGCGGAGTGCATGGGCGCTCACGGAATCATCATCCCGAACCGCCGCGCTTGCGGCCTTACCAGCACGGTGGCGAAGAGCGCTGCAGGAGCCATTGAGCAGATTCCGGTGGTTCGCGTAACGAATATCGGAAGAGTGATTGAAGACCTGCAGGCCCAGGGAATCTGGGTAGCGGCCTGCGACATGGATGGCGAAGCATACTACAAAGCAAGCCTTTCTGGTGCGGTGGCTATTGTAATCGGAAACGAGGGAAGAGGAATCGGAAAGCTGGTCAAAGAGAAATGTGATTTTACCGTATCCATCCCGATGAAGGGCAAAATCAACTCCCTGAATGCTTCCAATGCGGCAGCCATTGTCATGGCGGAAATTCGGAGACGCCGTGAAATGTAAGGAAAAGTACAATTTTCCGGAAAGAAATACTTGGAAAATGCTTGACATTGACGGGCATACAGAGTATTATTATTGAGCGACTTTATGAAATAACAAACAGAGCAGTGAGATACCTGCTCTGATTTTGGAGTGAATAAGGATTTTTGCAATAAGAAGAGCGGAACAAGGAGGAATCTACCGTGAGAAACAAAGTAATCCTGGCATGCACAGAGTGCAAGCAGAGAAACTACAACACAATGAAGAACAAGAAGAACAACCCAGACAGACTTGAGCTGAGAAAGTATTGCAAGTTCTGCGGAAAAGAGACTCTGCACAAGGAAACAAAGTAATTACCGAGATTTTATTTAGGTAACGGAGCGTAGATATGGCTGAACAGAAAGAAACTGGAAAGAAGAACGCCAAAGAGAAGCGCGGAATCATCGGATATTTTGCCGGAGTCAAAGAAGAGTTCGGTAAGGTCGTATGGCCGACAAAGAATGAACTCAGCAGCAGTACACTGGTGGTATTTGCTGTGTGCGCTTTCTTTGCACTGGGCTTCTGGCTGGTGGATACCGGATTCCTGGCACTTCTTCGCAAGGTGCTCGGAATTACACTTTCCTAGGATAGTGGGAGTAATTTAATATGGCGGACATGACAGAGAATACGAATACAAGTGGCACTTCATTGTCTCCGCTGGAAGGCGAAGGACTTCGCGGTGATGGTACTGCGAAGTGGTATGTGGTGCACACATATTCTGGATATGAGAACAAGGTAAAAGGCAACATCGAGAAGATGGTGGAATACCGTGGAATGCAGGATCTGATTGAAGAAGTCATCATCCCGACAGAAGAAGTCGTGGAGGTGAAGAGCAACGGTCAGCGCAAAGTGAAGACGCGCAAGCTGTTCCCGGGATATGTCGTTATCAAGATGGTTGTCAACAACGAAACTTGGTATCTGGTTCGTAACACAGAGGGTGTTACGGGATTTGTAGGACACGGCTCGGACCCAATTCCACTGAGCAAAGAAGAAGTGGTACGTATGGGTGTCGAGAAGATGCGAATCGACCTGGATGTTGAAGTCGGTGACACAATCCGCGTTATCGGGGGTCCTTTTGAAGGACATATGGGCATTGTCGAAGAGATTAGCCCAGAAAAGCAGATTGTGAAAGCTCGTGTTTCAATGTTCGGTAGAGATACTCCTGTGGAACTTGAGTTCTCGCAGGTTGGAAAAATTCAATAATCACTGAAGGAAAGGAGAAGACGATGGCAAAGAAAATTGATGGCTACATCAAATTGCAGATTCCTGCCGGGGGAGCGACTCCTGCACCACCAGTTGGTCCAGCATTAGGTCAGAAGAGCGTGAACATCATGGACTTCTGTAAGCAGTTTAATGCTAGAACCGCTGATCAGAGCGGAATGATCATCCCTGTTGTTATCACTGTTTATGCAGATAGAAGCTTCAGCTTCGTATGCAAGACACCACCAGCAGCAGTACTGATCAAGAAAGCTGCAGGAATTGAGACTGCATCCGGTGAACCGAACAAGCGCAAAGTCGCTTCCATCACATTGGAACAGGCTCAGGAAATCGCTAAGACTAAGATGCCAGACCTGAATGCCGCATCCCTTGAAGCAGCAACAGACATGATCAAGGGTACTGCAAGAAGCATGGGCATCACTGTAGAAGGCTAAGACAGTGGGAGGCGAGAGCCGTTAGTACCACAAGGAGGAAAACATGCCAAAGAGAAGTAAAAGATACAGCGAAGCTGCAAAGACCTTTGACAAGACTCAGTCTTACGAAGTTGCAGATGCTGTAAAGCACGTAAAGGAACTTGCTACTGCTAAGTTCGATGAGACAATCGAAATGCACATCCGCCTTGGTGTAGATGGAAGACACGCAGATCAGCAGGTAAGAGGCGCTACTGTACTGCCACACGGAACCGGTAAATCCAAGAAGGTTCTGGTTTTCGCAAAGGGAGCAAAGGCAGAAGAAGCAGAGGCAGCTGGTGCGGATTATGTAGGTGCTGAAGATATGGCACAGAAAATCCAGCAGGAAAACTGGTTCGACTTTGATGCAGTAGTTGCAACACCGGACATGATGGGCGTTGTAGGACGTCTGGGTAGAGTTCTGGGACCGAAGGGCCTGATGCCAAACCCTAAATCCGGTACTGTTACAATGGATGTAACAAAAGCACTGGAAGAGATTAAAGCCGGTAAAGTGGAATATCGTCTGGACAAGGCAAACATCATCCACGTAATCATCGGAAAGAAATCTTTCACCGACGAACAGCTGACAGAGAATGCTAACGCACTCCTGAACGCAATTGCGAAGGCTAAGCCATCCGCAGCAAAGGGACAGTATTTCAAGAGCATTTCTATTGCTTCCACAATGAGCCCTGGCGTTAAGGTGAACAACGCATCTTTAGGCTAATCGTTAGTACTTAAAATCGAATATCAACCGTAGACAGCGGGTGCGAAAGCTTAATTTCCCGCCGAGGTACAATTATAAATTGAACCCCGCTGTCTCCATAGCGGGGTATTTTGTACCGTGTGTGACATTCGGAACAAAAATATGACCGCCCGGCGGTCAGGAAAGGAGAAAAAATGTCTGTAGAAGCAAAACAAGCAAAACAGGTAGTTATCGACGAAATCAAAGAACGTTTTGAACAGGCTCAGTCTGTTGTCGTTGTAGATTATCTTGGCCTTACTGTAGCAGAAGCAGATGAGATGAGAAAGAATCTCAGAGAAGCAGGTGTTGGTTTCACCGTATACAAGAACACTCTTGTAAAGCGTGCAATCGAAGGAACTCCATATGAAGCTCTGGCAGAGTCCCTCAAGGGATCCAGCGCATTTGCCTTCAGTAACGAAGACGCAACTGCAGGTGCTAGAGTCCTGAACAAGTCCATCAAGCAGTACAAGAAGATGGCATTCAAGGGCGCTGTAGTTGAAGGTCAGGTATATGACGCAGCACAGGTAGAGGCACTGGCTGAAATCCCATCCAGAGAAGAGCTCATCGCTCGTTTCATGGGAAGCATTCAGTCCCCAATCTCTCAGTTGGTTAGAACCTTCAAGGCAATCGCAGATAAGGACGATGCAGCAGAGGAAACAACCGACGAAGCTGCTGAGGCTTAATCATAATTGTATATTTAAATCGCAGACCGCATAGGTCAAACAAATTAAAAAAGGAGAAATAATAATGGATAAGGATCAGATCATCGAGGCTCTCAAGGGAATGAGCATTCTCGAAATCAACGAACTCGTTAAAGCTTGCGAAGAAGAATTCGGCGTATCCGCTGCTGCAGCAGTTGTAGCTGCTCCGGCTGGTGCTGCTGGCGCTGCTGAAGAAGAACAGACTGAATTCACTGTTGTTCTGAAGGAAGTTGGCGACAACAAGATTAAGGTAATCAAGGCTGTAAGAGAAGCTACAGGTCTTGGCCTGAAGGAAGCTAAGGCTCTGGTAGACGGAGCTCCGGCTAACGTTAAGGAAAACGTTGAGAAGGCTGAGGCTGACGCACTGAAGGCTTCCCTGGAAGAAGTTGGCGCAGTAGTTGAACTGAAGTAATTCGTTGAATTAAGTCAGATTTTGGGCCCTGATTTCCTCAGGGCCCATGTTGTCGTTTAGATATATCGCTATGTGTGAGGGCAATGTGGGCGAGAAATAATTTCACTAAAAAACCTTACAATGCACACATAATCTATGCAATCGTGCCATACACTTGTTAGTTGCAATAGATTAGATTTTTCTTGAACAATAAGGAGTGATAACATGCCAAAACCTGTAAAAGTTGGAAGGAAAGAACGCATGACCTTTGCCAAGATCAATGAAGTTTGCGAGATGCCAAACCTCATTGACGTTCAGACACAATCCTACAAGTGGTTTGTAGAGGAAGGCCTGGCAGAGGTTCTGGAGGACGTCTCCCCGATTCGGGATGCGACGAATACCCTCAGCCTGGAGTTCGCCGACTACCATTTTTCCAGCGAAACGAAATATACTCAGGAAGAATGCAAAGAGCGGGAAAC
>JAUNEW010000128.1 GCA_030525365.1 Eubacteriales bacterium | reverse complement strand
AAGAGGTTCACGTCATGTCTTCTGCACCTGCTTTTACCGACCCGTGCTACTACGGCGTGGATGTGGACACCAAAGAGAATCTGATTGCCTGCCAGTGCGATTACGATATGGAGAAAATTGCAGAGCGCATCGGTGCAGACAGCATCGGTTACCTGGATGTCCATACCCTCCACATGATTATCGGCAACAAGCCAGGGGAAGGATTCTGTAGCGCTTGCTTCGGAACCGGTTATCCGACTCCTGTTCCAACCGGCCAGAAGAATCGATTCGAAGAGAAGATTAACAAGGATGATTCCACCTCGGATCACGAAGAATCCTATGAGAAATTCCTCCGGGTAGAGTAGGTTCTTCTGTAGCTTATTTTTACAGTAAAAGAAACCCCTGTACATTCCACATCACCGGCGTGTACAGGGGTTTTGCTATTCTATATAGGTTACGATGTCGCTTCGGACTTACTGGACTTGAGTTCCCCATAGGTGAAGAACACCAGGCCAATCCAAATAATGCAGAAGGCAAGCATCTGAATGGAGTCCACGCTTTCGTGGTAGAGGAATATTCCCAGAAGCATCTGCATCGTCGGGCTGACATACTCGACTAATCCCAGGATGAACATGGAAGTCTTCTGTGCACCAGCGGCGAACAGAATCAGAGGTCCCGCCGTTGCAACTCCGCAAAGCAGGAGAAGGATGTACTGATAAGGTTGTCCGGCGGCAATGGCGCCCTTTCCAGTGAACTCAAGGTATAGCGCAATTCCCAGCGCAAAGGGCATCAAGAAAAGGGTCTCGTAAATCATCGACAGAATGGGATCAATCGTCACCGAACGCTTTATCGCCGCATACACAGAGAAGGTGATGGCAATTCCCAAGGCCACCGTCGGAAGCTGATGGAAATGTACCAATAGTATAATCACTGCAACCAAGGCGAAAATCATCGCGGTGTATTTGTATTTGGAAGACTTCTCATGGAAAATGATGATTCCCAGAAGGCATACCATCAGCGGTTCAATGTAGTACCCCAGACTGGACTGGAGAATGTAGCCATTGTTCACCGCCCAGATGTATGTCGACCAGTTCACCGTAATAATCAGGCCGGCGATGAACAAAGTGCGGACCGTCTTGCGATCCTCCCGAAGGGGTTTCCATATCTCCGACCAGGAGTACTTTCGAAGTGCCAGAAGAAGCGCTGTTACGAAAACCATCAGCACTCGATAGATGATAATGACCCAAGAGCTGATGGGAATCAGGGATTTCCAGTAGATTGGAAGGACGCCCCAGATAATCATGCACATCAGCACCTCGAGAACGCCCTTCTTATATTCCGATATATTATTGTTCATGTTCTTTCTTCTCGCTTTCCTCATGAGTTGCACTTATTTCAGTATATACTGGACATTTCTAATTTGCAATGGTATTCTATTTGAGTTCGTTTTGATTATTTACACAAAAAATACTCGTTGGAGGTCTACATATTTGAACGATTTACTACAATTTCTTGAGATTATGGGAACGATTGCTTTCGCAATTTCCGGTGCAGTTCTGGGAATTCGGAAGGGAATGGATATTTTTGGCGTCTCCATTCTAGGACTCACCACGGGAGTGGGCGGCGGAATCATCCGAGATTTAATTGTGGGAAACACACCACCCCTTACCTTCCGGGATCCAACCTATCTGATGGTCTCCGTTATCACGTCCATTATCATCTTTCTTCCACCGATTCGGGCATGGGTGTTTCGCGAAACACACTTCTACGAAACCATGATTCTGCTTTTCGACTCCATCGGACTGGGAATGTTCACCGTCAGCGGAATTCAGACCGCCTATAACTCCACCAATATCCATGGTGTCATCCTTTTGGCATTCGTGGGTGTGATTACCGGTTGTGGAGGAGGTCTGCTCCGGGACATGATGGCCAATGAACGTCCGTATATTTTCGTCAAGCACTTCTACGCCAGCGCTTCCCTGATTGGGGCCTTGGCTTGCATACTCCTTTGGAACCATCTCCCCCACGAGCTCTGCATGCTTGCAGGTTCCGCCCTCGTCATCCTGCTTCGGCTTCTGGCCGCGAAGTACCGCTGGAGCCTACCGAAAGCAGATATTACGAAGTTCGAAAAATAGAAACCTGATTTTTTCCTGCACGTTTAAAATAATAGTAAAACGGGTTGTCCACTCATAAAGAAGCAACCCGTTCTATCCGCTTATATCTTCTATTTCATATCCTATCTGGCATATTTCCCATTGATGAATACGATATCCTGCTCCGCACCAAAGGCACTGCCATAAGCCTTCGACATCGCAACAATCCAATCCACCAAAGCCCAGATTCCAAAACCACCCACAGTGATAATTTTGAGGATTCCCATTCCAATCTGTCCTCGCAAGAAACGATCCAATCCAATTCCACAAAGTAAGAAAGATGCCACCCAGACGAAAACATGCTTGTTAATTCTCTTTTCATTTGCCACATATGAAGATGTTCCTGAATAGCTCCCCTGAGATTGCGGGGACGCTTGTACTGGCGCAGCTGCGCCTACACGTGCAACAATCATGGTGTCTCCATCCTGGAAAACAGTAACATTATCACCTACCTGCGGATTTGCATAATTCACTGTAGCAATTGGTGCCTTTACCACACCGTTATCATCATCTCCAATATAAATCTCGGATCCATCAATTTTAATAATCTGACTCATAGATTAATCCTCCAAAGTAAAACACTGTGTCATCGTTTCAACAAACTATTTTGATTATATAGCATCCTTAAATTCCTGTCAACGACACTCCTACGCCACTCTCGTGCTAATCCACACCAAGAGAAAGCCGGCAAGCACGCCGATCCAGGATATGTTCATATGCGCTTTTGTCCGGAAAACATGGGGTAAAAGCTCTGCAAATACAATGAAGAGAATCATTCCGCTGGCAATGCTCACCAGTGTCAACGTCAGTACCTCTGTCAGATTTCCGCTGACCAGATTCATCAGCATACCTCCAAATAAAGTAGAGAGGCACACTGCTGCCAGCAGCACGTAGCGCTCGCTCCTCTTGCGCTCTTCCATGGTGGAATCAATCAGCATTCCCATGGGAATATTATGCATGGCGATTCCCACCGCAAATG
>JAUNEW010000127.1 GCA_030525365.1 Eubacteriales bacterium | reverse complement strand
TGGTTTCAATCACCTTCTCGTCATAGTCGCTCTCCCCTTGATTCTTAACAAAGCTGATGATCTTTGCCGTTTCTGAATCGGAGATGTAAGGTCCTTGAATACGGATTGGCTTGTTTTCACCCACTGGGGAATACAACATATCCCCTTTTCCCAGGAGCTTCTCTGCACCTCCCACATCCAGAATGGTTCTGGAATCAAACTGGGAAGATACGCTGAAGGCGATCCGTGATGGGATATTCGCCTTAATCAGGCCGGTGACGATATCCACCGATGGTCGCTGGGTGGCAACAATCAAGTGCATTCCCGCCGCTCTCGCCAGCTGTGCCAGACGGCAAATGGACTCCTCCACCTGAGATGGGGCCGCCATCATCAAATCCGCCAACTCGTCGATGATAATCACAATCTTCGGGAGCACCTTCTCCGGCTCCTGGTTCGCTTCCATCAATTCGTTATAAGAATCCAAATCTTTGACGCTTTCCTCTGCGAACAGCTTATATCGCTGAGTCATTTCGTTAACCGCCCAGTTCAGCGCTGCTGCCGCCTTCTTCGGGTCGGTAACCACCGGAATGAGCATATGGGGAATTCCGTTGTAATTTCCCAGTTCCACCACCTTCGGGTCAATCAGAATCAGTTTCACCTCATCCGGTGAAGCCTTGTACAGAAGGCTGGTGATAATCGTATTAATGCATACGCTCTTGCCAGATCCGGTAGCTCCTGCAATCAACAGATGCGGCATATCTTTCAAATTCGCAACGATATTGTTTCCGGAAATGTCTTTTCCCACCACAAAGCTGATTTTGGAAGGGGCTTCTCGGAACTCCTTCGAATCGATCAGTTCCCGGATGGTAACCATGGCAGGTTTCTCATTCTCCACTTCAATACCCACCGCAGCTTTTCCTGGAATCGGCGCCTCAATTCGGATACTTTTCGCCCGAAGATTCAGCGCAATATCATCTGCTAACTTCGTGATGCTGTTCACCTTCACACCCACTGCTGGCTGCACCTCGTACCGAGTCACCGAAGATCCCTGGGTCACATTCAGAACCCGGGCATCCACGTGGAAGTTCTGAAGAGTGTTCTCTAGAAGCGCCGCTTTCTCGGACAGCTGATGGTCATTCATGCGAAGCTGGGTATTCTTCGGCTTTCGCAGAAGATCCACCGGTGGAAACTCGTACTTCCGCCCTGCAGTTTGCTGAGCACCTGCTTCCACTTGCTGCAGCATTTCTTTCTGTTCTGCCGCCGTTACTTTGCGGCTCTTGGGAACGGAAGCCTCCTCTACAGGTGCAACGGCTTGAACCGATTTCTCCGGAACATCTTCCGCAGACAGAATCTGTGGTCTCGGTTCTTCATCCACCGGTTCATCGATCATGGCAGAAAAGTCGGCTGTTTCCGGTGCGGTTCCGGTTAAGCCATAGGAACCACTTCCGTTATCTGTAATATGGGCAGGCGTCACTGAAGACCAGTCCTCCGAAAGTCCCAGTCCCGTTCCAGCGGGTCTCTCGTAGGAGGCATCAAGTCCGTATCCTTCCAGCCCGTACCCAGTTTCTACTCTGGTTTCTGTATCCGGATTCGATGCTGCTTCGGTAAAAGGAGTTTCAACATCCACAGGTTCTCCGGCATTCTGAACCTCTGTAGGTTCTTCTGAATAAACATCCGAAAACTCCGCATTCTGCACTTCATGAAAGAAGGCTGCCCTGGATTCATCGTCCATTGGCTGGAGAATAGTCGTTTTGCCTCCGGTCTCTCCGGGATGAGTTAAATCGATGGATCCTTCTTTTACCGGATTCAGGATCTGAACGCCACCCGGTTCCGACGCACGAGCGATGCGTTCTTCTTCCATCATTTCTTTGAGGATGGTCTGCTCTTCCTTCCGCTCACGAAGCTTGCTGATATATTTCGAAATCGGCGTATCCGCCACCAGAAGAACAGAAATGGCCATTCCCGCCAATGCGAAAATAATTAATCCGGGCTTGCCAATGAGCTTTACAATGATTCCGCCTAGGGTCATGCCCACCGCGCCTCCATACTGGAGCTGTTCTCCCGCGGCAAAATAAGTTCCGATATCCGAAAAAGACAGACGAATATCCGCCGGGTCCAAGAACCGATAGGAATTCAAAATGCAGAGCATCAAAAACATCAGTATCGAAAAGAAGGTAGTCCTTCCGTTGATGTGCTGCACCTTCTGAAAAAACAGGCACAGTGCAAACGCCACGAAATAGTACGGAAGAACGTACGCCATCACCCCGAACAATCCAAAGGTGATGCTGTGAATCACGTTGCCGAAAGCACCGGTAGTGTTCATCTGCGTGGTGATAATCAGGAACGCGCCCACCGCCAGAAAAATGACGCCCCAGATTTTGTCCAGAATCAGCCGGTCTTCTCGCCGTTGCTCCTGAAGCTCCTGCACCTGTTGTCTTCGTGCTTTGGAGCGTTCCATTTCCTCCGGAGGAATATTCTGTTTTCTGCTTTTGCTTTTCTTCTCCGAGCGTCCGGCCATATGTCCTCCTCATTTACGGCACAATGTCACAAAATATCATTCAATTATACTCTATATTCTGTCAAAATGCAAAATTGCAAAACGGGCAATAAAAAAGTGATTCAAGCCAGGCCTGAATCACTCGCTATCAAAAAGCAATTAGTTTTCACTTACAACGTCTTTGCCGTCGTAGTAACCACAGTTCGGACAAACTCTGTGCGGAAGCTTAGGCTCATGACACTGAGGACAAATTGAAAGTCCAGGAGCGCCCATCTTCATATTCGCAGACTTTCTGCTTCCAGTCTTTGCTTTTGATGTTTTCCTCTTAGGTACTGCCACTGTCGACACCTCCTTATTACTCTATCTGATTTTGCTTATTTACGCGTTACAACGATTGATTATACCTTCACATAGGTAGAATGTCAAGTGTTTTCCTGATTATTTCATAATTAACTGACGGCAGTAATCGGAATCCCTTCTCAGGGAACGCCCTGCCAGAAGATTATAGACATCTACTCCATGTAAATCCTTCGTCAGAAGAGGCGAACTCACCTGACACTTATTTATATTAACAATAAATGGCAAGGAATTCAATTCATTTTTCTTGGATTTTCGAATTATTTCTCGCCCTTTTTCGGTAAA
>JAUNEW010000032.1:11944-14497 GCA_030525365.1 Eubacteriales bacterium | reverse complement strand
CTTCGCGGTGAAATCAGCATAATAATCCTTCCACTCGTTTCCCTGCCCATCATTCTTCTCAATGCGGGTATATCCGATGTGTTTCTGGAACAAGTTCTCATCCGTGGATGTTCCTGGATTGCTTGGTGTCTCGCTTTCTGTTCCGCCAGTACAGCCAGTTCCCGGTTCCGTTACCGTCGGAATTTCCGGTGTAGTAATCTTGCGCCATATGAATGAATTATTCTGGTCGGTTACCACTTCCGGCATCGTACTCTTAACGAAATAGAGCCGAATCTTAATGTTCGATTTCGGTGCAACATTCGGACGTCCATCTGAAGTGATGATAACCTCTTCCTGTAGCTTTCCGTTGCTGTCATAAAGATCTCCCTGATGATTTGCGTAAACGGTTGCATTCGCATCGTCTCCATTGTCATCCATTACAATAACGCGCCACTTAGTCGCATCCTTAAGCCAGGTACTCTGTGTACCCTGGTAGATACTGGTATCGAAGTGGAACTTCATCTTGAATTTTCCATCAGTCTGGTAGGTGTAATCAATCGTCTCCAGTGGAGTATTTTTCGTTGCCCCATACTTTACCGTCTTCGTTGTTCCTGCCGGTGCGACAGCGCCGAAGGCCGTGGCCGGAAATAGGGTCATAATCATCGCAGCAATGATTAGAAAGCTCACCGCGATTCTCTTCTTCACCATTTTCATCTCAAACCTCCCTAATCGAATCCGACTGCTTGTTTCAGGTTGCCTCCCACTAACAAGACAGCATTCTATTCACGATTACTTTGTAAATATTTTAGAATATACGGCATCGCTTCACACTGTCCTTGGGTACAGTTCATACTCCTGCATATGAAAAACCCGCCGCACACTTTCGCATGCGGCGGGTTTTCCGTTCAAGGATTGGGACATCACTTGTCTAATCTAATATCTTCGATAGCAGTATCGTAGATAGCTTTGACTTCGTCTGCCGGCTCACCGGTTACCTTAGCAACGATGATTGCAATCACCATGCTGGCGATGAATCCCGGAACGATTTCGTAGATTCCTGTTGAACTCAGGCACAGGAGCCATGCGATATCTACCACGAATCCGGAGATAACACCGGCGATAGCACCCTTATAGTTGAAGTTTCTCCAGAACAGGGACAGCAGGATGGTCGGTCCAAATGCGGATCCGAACGCGCCCCATGCATTCTCTACCAGGTTCATAATCGCCTGTGCGCCAGAGCCCTTGGAGTTGGCAATCAGGAACGCGATAACGGCGATGACAACAACGACGATACGTCCTACCATCAGAGTTTCCTTCTCAGATGCATCCTTTCTCATCAGCGGCTTATACAAGTCAGAGGTGAAGGAACTGGATGCAACCAGAAGCTGCGAGTCTGCAGTGGAAATGGATGCGGCGATAATTGCTGCCAGAAGCAATCCGGAGATTGCCGCTGGGAAGTACTTCCTTGCCATTACCATGAATACCGTCTTCTGTGCGCCGATTGGCAGAAGCTCATCGGCAATGAGCATTCTTCCGAAGTATGCAATCAGCACTGCGGATCCCAGAGAAATGATTACCCATACAATCGCAACGATGGACGACTTCTTAATCATGGAAGGCTTCTCAATGGACATGAACCGTACCAGAACATGTGGCATACCGAAGTATCCAAGTCCCCAGCCCAGTCCGGAGATGATATCCTTCCAGCTTGCGTCAAACAAACCAGTTCCGAATACACAGGTTACGATATCTCCCGATGCATCCTTGTACTCATATACGTTGTTCAGAAGGCTGGTATCCAGATTCTGATGAGTCGCAACGATTACAATCGGAATCGCCATCAGGGCTGCCATCATCAGAAGTCCCTGGAAGAAGTCAGTCCAGCACACTGCCTTGAATCCACCGAAGAAGGTGTAGAATACGATAATCAGTGCGAAGATGGACATGGTTACCTTCGGGCTAACTCCCGGGAACAGCATCTCGAATACGGATGTACCAGCAACGTATGCAGATGCAACGTAGATGGTGTAGCAAACCAGGAAGATCAGTGCACATATTACCTGCAGCACCTTCGAGCTGGTTGCAAAACGGTTGGATAAGTACTGCGGCAACGTAATGGCATCACCGGCTGCCAGGGAGAAGGTTCTCAGTCTCTTCGCACAGAGAATCCAGTTCGCTGCGGTTCCCAGTGCAAGTCCGATTCCAATCCACATCTGGCCAAAGCCGAATGCCAAGATGGATCCAGGCAGGCCCATCAGCAGCCAAGCTGACATATCCGAAGCCTGCGCGGAAAGTGCAGTAACCCACGGTCCCATGGATCTTCCTCCGAGGAAGAAGTCCTCTTGGTTCTTGTTTGCTCCATTAAAGTAGAACACTAGCGCAACGCCCATGAGTATCACGAAATACGCTAAGAATGTAAGTAATTCAGCATTCATGATATTTCCTCTCTTTCACTTACATGCAGAAGATCATGTTTCAAATTATTCACATCAGATGTCCCATTAATTTCCTCTGCTTCTTTATAGTGACAACATCTTTTAAATACATTATAGTCACTTAAGAATGCTATGCAAG
>JAUNEW010000032.1:0-11844 GCA_030525365.1 Eubacteriales bacterium | reverse complement strand
GGTGGTTCTTCCCTTGGTCAGCTCTGCCAGGGAGGCCTGCACCAGTCGTTCGCTTTCGTTATCCAGCGCAGAAGTGGCTTCGTCTAGAATCAGAATCGGCGGATTCTTTAGGAAGACTCTAGCGATACTGATTCGCTGCTTCTGCCCTCCGGATAACTTCGTTCCCCGTTCTCCCACATAAGTATCGTAACCATCCGGCATCTCTCGGATGAATTCGTCGGCACCGGCTAATTTAGCTGCAGCGACGATTTCCTCCCGGGAAGCCCCTGGTTTTCCGTATTCGATGTTCCCTGCAATGGTGTCGGAGAAAAGGTAGACATCCTGCTGCACCATTCCAATCTGGGAACGGAGCGAGTGAATGGTGGCTTTCCGGATATCCGTTCCGTCTACGGATATGGTACCTGAGGTCACATCGTAGAACCTTGGAATCAGGTTACAGAAGGTGGTCTTTCCCGCACCGGAAGGGCCTACCAGTGCGATGTTCTCTCCGGCGCGAATGTGGAGATTAATCCGGTTCAGGATTTCTTCACTGTCGCTGTAGCGGAAGGACACATTATCGAAATCTACTTTACCTTGAATGGTTCCCAGGTCCACGGCATCTTCCGCATCGTCCACAGACACCGGCTCATCCATTACTTCCACGAATCGCTCAATTCCGGTGATTCCCCGTTGGAACTGCTCGGTGAATTCCACAATCCGCCGAATGGCCTCTAGCAGCATGTTCACATAGAGAAGGTAGGCGATGAAGTCACCTGCCGTAATGGAACCATGCATTAGAGAAAGGGATCCCAGCAGCACAATCATAATGTACATGAGACCATCGAAGAGCCGGGTCACACTTCGGAATCCCGCCATGTTCTTATACCCGATTCGCTTTGCCTCAAGGAACCGGGCATTTCCCTCGCTGAACTTCTCGTTCTCAATATCCTCGTTGGCGAAGGACTTGGCCACCCGGATTCCCAGCAGGCTATCTTCCACGTGGGAGTTGATTTCTCCCAGCTGGCTTCGCTGCAGTTTGAATGCCGAGCGCAGCTTCGTCCGATACTTCATGGCGAAATAGATCATCAGCGGAATCATGGCAAAGAGCACTAGGGTCAACGGTACATTTACCCGAATCAGTACCACGAAGGAAATGATGATTTTCACTGTGGCGATGAAATACTCTTCCGGACAATGATGAGCGAATTCGGCGATGTCGAATAGATCCGTGGTGATTCTGGAAATCAGCTGCCCCGTCTTGTTGTCGCTGTAGTAATCATAGGACAGTTCCTGGAAGTGTTCGAACAGGTCCTTTCGCATGTCCGTTTCAATCATGGCACCCATGACGTGGCCAGTGTTCTGCATGTAGTAGTTGGCAATCACGTCCACTACCCGGAGAATCAGGTACAGTGCGGTTATCCGAACCACCAGGTTGATGGTCAAATCCGCCGGATGATAGGACACCGTGTTGGTGATGAACCGGATAATCACCGGCAGCACCAGGTCGCACACGCTGGTGAAAGCGGCGCACACCAGGTCGAACAGGAATATTTTCCGATACGCTTTGAAATATGGCATAAAGCGCTTCAGAAGATACTTTGTCGGTAGTGTATGGTTTTTCATATTTACTTTTACCTCCGTATAATACAACTTAATATTCTACCGAATCCCCGTCATAATTTCAATGTAAAAAGAAGAATCGGACCTCCTGAGGAAATCCGGTTCTTCCCATGTATGGTATTTGTATGTAGGCAAAAGATATTTTTAAATCCAGTTCACCATGACGCCAGCGAACAGCACGGATACGATGGATACGGAGACCATTCCGGCAATCAGCATTCTCGGCATGATGTGCTGCTGGATGAGCTGTCTCTCTTCGTCGGTTTCGCCAACGGCTTTGGAGACTTCACTTGGAACGATGAAGGTTCCAGGGAAACCGAACAGAGCGGTGACACCCAGTGCGAAGGACATGTACCAGCTCTCGCCGAAAATCTTTCCGATAACGATGGAAATCAGTGCGCAGCTTGCCAGTCCGATAACGAAGATGATAATCATCGGCTTAATCATGGATACCAGCTGTCCCGGTGTGGTATTCGCCAGGTTGGCGAATACGTTGGTCAGTACGGCACCGATGACGAAGGTGAATCCATTGGCCTTCTCCATGGCCCCTTCTTCCAGGAATCCGAATTCGTGGAAGAGAACGCCCAGAATCAGGCAGATAACTAGCATATTGACTTTTCCGCCGGTGAGGTTAGACAGGTACTGGGCGATACATGCCACGATGGCCAGCTTTGCCAACATCAGGTTCGCCCCTCTGTACTGCTCCGGAATGTCCGGGATGAACTTCAGTCTGCTCTTCTTTGCGCCGCCATTCTCTTCGCTTTCTGTAGCCGGACGAAGTTCCCCGTTTCGAATCAGGCCTCGCAGTCTCAGTGCTTCTTTCTTACACAGAACCGAAGCAATCGGGAATCCGATTACACCCTGCAGAATCAGTACCATAGAACCGAACAGCACGATGTTGGAACCGGCCGCCTTAAGGGCATCGGACATAACCAGGAATGTCACCACGCCACCACCCACAATCGGTGCCGCAATCAGCGCTTCATACCGGTCGATAATCAACTGACCGATAAAGTACACACCTAAGCAGATTCCAATGGTGGAACAGAGCACCAGAACCACTGTTTTCCACTCTGCAATCAGCTCCTTCAGCTTGATAGTGGTTCCCATGTGAACCAGCATCAGTCCTACCGTTACCGATGCAAACAGTTGCAGTGTGGAATCCTGGAAAATCGTTGCCGGAAGTCCATTCCAGAACCCTACAGCAAACAGGATGGATGCCACGAACAGCATCGAAATAATCGCTTTACTCTTAGTCGCAATGAAATCTCCGATTGCATACACGACCAGGATGATTGTTAATGCATATAAACCATTCATCGTTCTTCCTCTTCTTTCTTGTCTTCTAAATATTAACCCCTAATTCTCGTGATGTGCAAGGTATTCATAGGCACATTGGCAGTGTGCCGCTGTTCCATATGGCAAAGCCTCTTCGTCCACCCGCATCTTCGGATTGTGCATCGAATATTCGTATCCATCCTCCGGAGCACCGGCACACAGGTTCGCAAAGAATGTAGGCACGTGGAGTCCAATGTTGGCAAAATCCTCTGATCCAGACACCGGTTGTATGATTTGAATTTTCTTTGCCACATTTGCCAGGTATCCTTTCATCTCCTGGGTCAATTCTCTGTCGTTGACGTTCGGTGCTACCCCTACCGTATAGCTGATTTCCGCGGTCCCCTGCCATGCGGATGCCACTCCGGTCGCAATCTCTGCAATCCGCTTCTTGAGGTATTCCCGTTTCTCCTGGGTAAAAGCACGTACATTTCCTCGAATTTCTGCCGTATCTGGAATAATGTTACTGGCGTTTCCGGAGTGAATGCTTCCAATGGACATGATGATGTCATCGTTATATGCTGTCTCCAGAATCGGCATCTGCTGAAGCTGCGTTACGATATTGCTGGCAATATTTAACGCAGACACCCCTAGATAAGCGGTAGCGCCATGGGCGGCTTTCCCCTGAACGCGGATAATGAACTCATCCGCCGATGGCATCATCTTCTCTTCGGCAAAAACCATCGTTCCCGGATGCAAGTCGTAATTTCCGCACTTCCCGGTGTTAATGTGGAATCCCACGGCCGCATCCACCTTCGGATTCTCCAGAATTCCGGCATCAATCATACTCTGAGATCCCTGTAATAGTTCTTCCGCTGGCTGAAACATAAACTTCACGGTTCCCTTCAGTTCCTTCTCATGAACCTTTAGGATTTTCGCTGCACCTAGAAGCATGGCCGTATGGCAGTCATGACCGCAACTATGACAGGCACCCTTATTCTCGCTGGAGAAGGGTTCTCCAGAATCCTCTGTCTGTGGCAAGGCATCCATATCCGCTCGAAGCAGAATTACTGGATTCGTTCCGGTACCAACAGTGCAAGTAACGCCTCCGCCTAAATCCATGAGTTCATATCCGTAGGACCGAAGTTTTGCTTTTACATACTCCCTCGTCTCTGGAAGATCAAATCCCAGTTCCGGTTTCCGGTGAATGTGGCGACGATCCGAAACGATTTCGTCCTGCATCGAAAACGCTTCTTCCAAGAATCGATTCATTCCCTCATCTCCTTTCCTCTTTGATTTACTCTGATTGTACGTTTCGGAGATCCAAATTGGAAATGCCTAGAAATAATGCGGGTATAAACAAAAATAATAGTAAAGGTTTTCACCCTGCCGACTCATTGCGGTATAATGAGAGCAAATAATTGTATTTTTACCTGGAGAGAGATACGAGAGACGATTATGGAAATCAGACAGATATACTATGCACTGGAGACGGCGAAATGTCGGAGTTTCTCCAAAGCGGCGAAGAACCTCTACATCACCCAACCTGCCATCACTCATCAGATTAAGGCGCTAGAGGAGGAGCTTCAGGTGCGATTGTTCGAACGAACAACCCACGGCATCAAATTGACACCGGACGGTGAGAAATTCTGTGAATACGGAGAACGTATCATCCATGCAGTAGACGATCTTCGAACAGCATTTGACGTGGGAGGACCGGATTACCAACCGCTGCTTCAGATTGGTGTTTTTCCGTTTTACAGCTCTTCCCCTCTGCAGCATATGCTCACTGCCTTCTTCGCCAACAACTACAAGGTGGTTGGAAAACTTCGAACCACAGATAACTACCAGGCTTTTGAAATGCTGCAGAACGGTGAATTGGATTTCGCCATTGTAAAGACTCGGAAGGAGAACATCCCGCCTACTGTTTCCTACCGAATTCTGGATCAAGAGAATCTGTATGTATTGATTCAGCGGGATAAGATGGATTCGGAGGATGGGACGATTCCGCTGTCGCGGTTAGGCGAATTCCCCCTCCTCACTGGAGACGATGATTCGCATTTCTATCAGGAAATGCAGGAAATGTACGAAAAGAACAATATTCCATTTCGGGTTCCTTTCATGAATACCAAGGAAACCCATATCATCGCAGAAATGGTGGAAGAAGGTGTGGGAATCGCGCTGGCCACGGATCAAACCGCTAACAGGCTGGAAAGCGATGTGGTAGCCGCTCTCCGAATTGAGCCAGAGCAAAAGTTCTGTACCATTGTGGCCTATCCGAAGAAGAAACACCCCCGGGGAATCTATCTCACATTCCTGAATTACTTAGAAGATGAATATCGCAAATTGACAAAGAAAGGAAATTCCAATGAAGAATAATATGATTTCACCGAAGCACCGGCGCTTCATCGAGCAGAACGCCTGGATGGTGGGCGGAAACGTGCTTTTTGCCATCGGCGTCAACATGATTGTCACCCCACTGGGACTGTACAACGGAGGGTTCATGGGGATGGCCCAGCTCCTGCGTCTGTTCTGCGTGAATGTACTGCATGTTCCAATTCCGGCCGGATTCGACCTGGTGGGCGTAATCTACTTTCTGGAGAACGTTCCCTTATTCTTCCTGGCGTATAAGGTTGTGGGAAAAGAATTCTGCTTCAAATCTCTGGTTTCCATCGGAATCGCCTCCCTTGCGTTGGCCATCGTACCGACTCCGGCGAACCCCATCATCCACGACACGCTCACCGCTTGCTTCGTCGGTGGTGTTATTGCCGGAAGTGGCGCCGGAATGGTAATGCGCGGTGGTTCCTCCGGTGGCGGCCAGGATATCATCGGCGTGTGCATGGCCATCCGACATCCCAACGCCAAAGTGGGAATCATCAGCATTATTATGAATGTCTTCATCTACGGAATCTGTCTGTTCCTCTTTAATATCGAGATTGTAATCTATTCCTTGATTTATACCACAATCCTCGCTATTTTCCTGGACCGGATGTTCATCCAGAACATCAACGTGCAGGCCATGATATTCACCAAGAAGGATACTGTGGCCGATGCCATTCTGACGGAAATGGATCGGGGTGTTACCGACTGGAACGGCCAAGGTGCCTACACGAAGGAGGATTCCTACATTCTGGTCACCATGATTTCCAAGTACGAAATTGAACGACTTCTCAGCGTTGTGCGGGGAATTGACCCCGGTGCCTTTGTGATTGTCACCGAAGGCACTAAGGTCTACGGAAATTTCCGGAAGAAATTGACGGATTAACGCTATATAAATAGGGGCTGCCACACTTCTCCAGCGTGACAGCCCCCTATTCAGCTCTTAAATATTTCTATTTTTCCGGTATATAGAATGTCTCGTTTCGGTATTTCATCCGCTGTCCCAGATACAATTCCTTTGGAATCATCTTGTAGATTAGGTGCTCCTGCAACATGAACTTCAGCATCTCTGCTTCCGGAAGTTCACGAATACCCTTTTTCTGTAAAAGTAGTATGGTCAAATCTTCCAGAGTTCCCCCCTTTCCTCTCGGAACGATAATTCCCCGCTCATATCTCCGATCTCTTCTACGGGTATCCACCACCTCGTATTCTGGAAGACACCGCTCCACAATAGAACGAAGAAGGAAAGGATTCCATTCCTGTCCACACTCTGGGAAGTCCTCCCAGTCTTCGAAATGAATCAGAGAGAAATATTTCTTTCCCACGTGCCTTTGTATCGTTGCCGTCAGCGCTTCCTGGAATCCCGCTTGTTGTTCCTTCATGTATAAATCTTTCTGCACATAAGTATTTTGGTCTGTTCTTATGTAGTCCCGTTCCAAATCGGAGAATACCAGGAGACTTGTAGTCGGATTCCATTCCAGCCTTCGTACGGTTTCTACGAAATCTTCATATCGAAAGGTCTCTGTATTCCGAAAGTAATGCATGAGAATCTGCAAAGTGGACATGGCTGGAAACTGTCCTTTTCTGGCGATGTGAGGGCGAGCGAAATCCAGTCGCTCTCCGTACAGTTTTCCGCAGAGGAAGAACAGATTGTGGGGATTCTGAATTCCAATCCGCTTTCGGAAATCGGAATTTAGTCCTTTGAACTCGCGATACAGCCGCGCTTCGCTGCAGTATCCATCATTCTGCTCCAACACGGATTTCAACATGGTCCACAGCGTGTCTTTATCTTGTTCTGTGATATCCAGAACAGACAGGGATGTGAATTTGTTGTAATCCCACTGCATCAGTTCTGGGTCTGCACTGATTGCTCCGGACAGGACAATTCCGGTAATTCCTGGAATTCTTTCCTTGATTTCTTTCTTACTGACCGGTCTTCCCTTTTCCCGTATGAAAGCATTCAGGCGGTCCGGCACCCGTCCCGAGGAGAGTCCCCCTCCCCGCTTGGTCAGGTGATTTCGACTGGAAAAATCGTACATGTCTGAATAATAAAGCTTCAGCACTCCGTGAAGGAAGTTGTAGTTGTGTACGTTGCTGTGCTTCCGAAGAGGTTCTTCAAACTCTGAGAACAAATCGGCATAATAAATTTCCGCCTCTGGAATTTCATCAATTCGCCTCCGAATTCTTTCCAGAAGAGAAATATTGATGTGCACATTCTCCGCTGCCGTAACCGCACCTCGGCCACAAAGCACTGTGTAATTGGCCAGTCTTGTGCTGAGGGCTCGGTCGTTCTCGCCCACCTTATCCACTCCGTATTCCCTTCGAACATACTCTCGAAGCTTCTCCAGATCCTCAGATTCGTATAATTTAATTCCATCCGGAAAATGTTCCGCAATACATCTCGCACAAAGGTTCCCGTAGGGCTGCTTTCCCTTCGTGATGAAGTTCCGATAGAGTGTATATCCGTGATTCAAGAGAATGGCGATGAATCCGTCCATCTTGATAAAAGGATATCCCGCATCCCGCATGCTGTATTCGATTTCTCCTCGGATTCTCGTGTCCAGAACCAGTCCCTCTCCCACCATTTCCTCGGCATACCGAAGGACGTCCTGTTCAATTTCCTGCACCGAACTGCCCTGAGGAAGAAACAAATCCAAGATGTCGAAATACTGTACCTGTTTGCTGTTCCGACACCAGAATATGACAATTCGGTCGAAGTCGTCATCGACACAGATATCCAAGAGCTTGGCCGTGCGAATGTATCCTTTTCGCTCCATTCTTTTGTCGATAATTGGCCGAAGAATCGGCGTCAGTTCATTCAGAAACTGGTTGATAATCTGGCGTATCCGTTCCCGGGTCAGCTCCATCTCGTCTCCAATTTGCTGCAGCGTATACCCTTTGGCCCGAAGCTGTATCGCCTGGAATCTCCGGTCCTCTCGGCTTCTTTCCAGAATTCGGTTCAGAATAATCTCCGGTGGATATACCACTTCGCTGCGGAGATTGTCCAGGTTCTCCACATTCTTCTTGCCAATCAGCGTCGACACATGGTGCTTCGAAATCCGTGTTAAGTCCTTTAACTTCGGATACCCGGCCTCACGCAGTATTTCCGTCCACCGACGGCGGAACCCTAAGCCCTCCAGGAAGGAAATATCCCAGTCTTCCAGCCCTGGGTTCAGTTTCTCGAAGAACATTTCCGGAAGACGAATTTTCACCGCTTCCTTCGGTTCATTTTCCTGAATGGTGAAGTTATTTTCCTTCAGCTCATCCATTCGTTTCTGTATCTTCTGAATCTTTCCTTTTCCCAGTCCTGGAACACTGTAAAGTATATCCAGATCCAGGTTCGCCAGTTCGTCCACATATTCAATTTCCTGTTCTCTGCAGAACTGTATAAGCAACCGAAATCCGTTTTCGGAAAAAGCTTTCTCCACTGGGATCCGATTCATATTTCCTGTCGTATTCATGGATACTTCTCCACTTTCTTCTCTCTGAAGATGCGGTTCCATTCGCTGAAAGGAACCTACTTTTACCGGATTCGGCTATTCGCTAAGCGCCCTATCCAGCTCTTCCACATTTCCAACGAACTCAAAAAGCTCCATTTCCTCTTGGGGCAGGAATTCCTTGTCCACCATCTGCTGGAAGGTGTGACGAAGGGGTTCATAATACTCGTTAATGTTATACAGGAACGCCCGTTTCTCCGTCTGACGAAGTCGCCTTAGTGTCAGCACCTCGGTAATTTCTTCCAGGGTTCCAATGCCCCCCGGCATAGCGACGAAGGCATCGCCCAGTTCAATCATACGCTTCTTTCGAACCGACATGGAGTCCACCACTTCCAAAGAATGAAGGCCTTCGTGACCCTGCTCGCAGTGCAGGAGAAATTCTGGGATGATACCGATGACTCTTCCGCCATTCTGGAGAACTGTATCCGCGATGATTCCCATCAGTCCCACATTTCCTCCGCCATAGACTAACGTGTGGCCTTTCTCTGCAATCCACTTTCCCAGTCGTTCGGCTGCCACCTTATATTCCGGATCCGAGCCCATGCTGGAACCGCAGTACACTGTAATATTCATTCGTCTCTCCTTCCAGGATAATCTGTCCGTTTTCTCTATTATATCAGACATCCCCACTGAATTAGAATTGAATTGTACAATAAAACATAAAACCATTACTTTTTTTTGCCTATAGTGCTATAATGAGAAATGGTTTGAGAGAAATCTTTTGAACCGGATTGACTATAGTACGTGCCCGAAAGGGTGTGAACTAAATAAAAAGAGGTGAAAGACATGAAAAAAGAAGTACTTGAACTTCGCGAAAAAATGAAAGCCAATGGCATGGACGTATACTATGTACCATCCGGCGATTACCACAGTTCCGAATATGTGAACGATTTCTTCAAGGCTCGTGAATTCATGAGCGGTCTGACCGGAGAATCCGGAGAGCTCATCGTGGACGATGAAGGCGCTTATCTCTGGACCGATGGTCGTTATTTCCTGCAGGCAGAGCAGCAGCTGGCTGGCAGTGAAATTCAGCTGATGAGAATGGCAGAGCCGGGCGTTCCAACCGTAGAGGAATTCCTGATTGACCTGGCAAAGAAGAAAGGCGGATACACACTGGGATTCGACGGCAAAGTAGTACCAGGATATTACGGAGCTTCCCTGGAGAAGGATTTGGGTTCCCTGGGTGTTACAATTAAATGGGATAAGGACCTGGTAGATGAGGTGTGGACGAACCGTCCGCAGATTCAGCCATCGGAAATCTACGAGCTTCCATTGTCCACCACCGGCAAGTCCGCAACGGATAAAATCAGCGACGTTCGTAAAGCGATGGCCGAAAAGAACGCCGACTACCTGCTGATTACCGACCTGATGGAGAACGCATGGCTTCTGAACCTCCGTGGTGCAGACATCGATTACACACCGGTATTCTTCTCCTTCATCCTCCTGTCTCAGGATTCCATCAACCTGTACGTTATGGATGGCGCCCTCAAGAATGGACTGCCGGAGGATTTGTCCTTCGTCACCGTCAAGGGATACGATGAGATTGAGCAAGATATCGCTGCACTGGATGCATCCAAGACTCTGTGGCTGGATTCCGGTTCTGCCAACTATGCGCTCTGCCTGAGAATTCCGGAGGGCATGAACAAAGTGGACGAAGCGACTCCAATTGCCATGATGAAGGCCATCAAGAACGAAACCGAAATCAAGAGCACCCTCAATGCCCACAAGAAGGATGCCGTAGCCATGGTGAAATTCATCAAGTGGATTAAGGATGTTGCGGCTGAGACACCGCATCAGACCGAGCTGAGCGCGGCAGCATATCTGCAGAACTGCCGTTTCGAACAGGATGGCTGCTTCGACCTGTCCTTCGAGACCATTTCCGGTTACGGCCCGAATGGTGCCATCATTCACTATGCACCGACTCCAGAGACCGATACTGAAATTCAGCCAGAAGGCTTCCTGCTGGTGGATTCCGGTGGTCAGTACAAGGATGGAACCACGGACATCACCCGTACTATCGCGGTAGGACCTTTGACTCAGGAAATGATTGACGACTACACCTACGTCCTCAAGGCACACCTGGCTATGCACAACGCGGTTCTCACCCCAGAGATGAACGGAATCGACCTGGATGCCATCACCCGTGCACCGATGAGAGCTGTAGGTCTGGACTTCAAGCACGGCCTGAGCCACGGAATTGGTCATCTGCTGAGCGTTCACGAAGGACCGAATATCCTGCGCCGTGTACCGACTCCAATCACCATCCGTCCAGGTATGGTAATGTCCAACGAGCCAGGTGTCTACATTGACCATAAGTTCGGTGTTCGTATCGAGAACGAAGTTCTGATGAAGGACGACGGAAAGGGCAATACCATCAACGAGCCGATTACCTTCGTTCCTTACGAGAGAAAGGCCATCAACCCAGCACTGCTTACCGATGAGGAACTGGCATGGGTTAACAACTACCACAAGATGGTTCGGGAAACTCTGCTGCCACTGGTAGACGGCGACCTGGCAGAGTTCGTCAAAGAAGAAACTGAAGAAATCACCAAATAAGGAGTTCAAGTAATGAAATATACAAGCACAGATAAAGCACCCGCTGCCATCGGTCCTTACTCTCAGGCAGTTACCGCAGGCGGTTTCCTGTTCGCCTCTGGACAGACGCCATTCAGCCCGGAAACCGGTGAAACCATTGGCACCACCATTTCCGAGCAGGCAGAACAGACCTGCAAGAACATCGGTGAAATTCTCAAGGCCAGCGGCCTGACTTTTGAAGACGTCGTTAAGACCACCTGCTTCATCACCGACATGGCAGACTTCGGTGCATTCAACGAAGTCTATGCAAAGTACTTCGTATCCAAACCTGCAAGATCCTGCGTGGCTGTCAAAGAGCTTCCGAAGGGAATTCTCTGCGAAGTGGAGATTATCGCTGAAGTGAAATAGTGCGAAATCTGAATCGCGCCTTCCACTAAAGATTGTATATTTTTGGCGTCAGTGACGGAAACGAATTCCATCATTGACGCCAATTTTTCTAAAATTTTTCGGCTCAATCACAAATTTTGTGGGATTTGGGATTTCGGACATAGTTCCTTCG
>JAUNEW010000126.1 GCA_030525365.1 Eubacteriales bacterium | reverse complement strand
AAGTGTTTTGAAGAAATTTTCTCGAAAATATCGTTTTACATCGAAATTAAGTGATACATACAGATTATACTACGGTTCCATGTCCCCCTGCGTCTTCGATATCGAGACCACTGGGCTGGGAGGCGGACAAAATACCAGCCGGGTAATTCTCACCGCCATGCTGATTCCCACCGATGATGGCATTGAAGTGACCCAGTTTCTGGCAGAGCAGCCCTTCGAAGAGGATCGGGTTCTGCAGGCAACCATGGATTACTTTGACGAAAAGGGCATCGAATTCTTCGTCACCTATAATGGAACCTCCTTCGATATACCCTTTACCAACAAGAGGCTGGATGCGCTACATCTTCCCTATCAACTCCGGATGCACAACCTGGATCTCTACTCTTGGATTAAGAGAAACACCACCCTTCCGGGACAGCTTTCCTCTCTAACGCAGAAATCCGTGGAACACTATTTCCACATGAGTGACGACCGAATCGACGTGATTTCCGGAAAGGAAAGCGTCAAACTCTACTACGAATACGCCACCAGCCATAGTGGCATGCTTGAGAAGGTCATTCTGACCCACAATCGAGAGGACGTGGTGCAGCTGTATCGAATCCTGCAGCGGATTTTTTCAGAAGAGTCCGAGCCTCTGCTTCGCAAGAAGAACATTCACGAGGCCATGACCACCTACGGCTTTCCCCTTTCGCCAAAAGCCCCTCTCACCCTTCAGCCCAAGATTTCCGGGAAGAACCTGCTAATTCGCGGGGCGCAGCACTGCACCATTCAAGAAATGACGGATTTCCAAAGAAAATCACAAGATTCTGCTCATAAGGGTCCAGCCAACAAGTCCTGTGTCTACTACGACGATGCCGAGTTGCCATTCCCCATGAACGCCGCCATCTTTCCAGATGCTGCATCTCCCCTTCAAGCAGATTTCCGGGCAAAAACATCGGATTTCCAGATTTCTTTGCCGCTGGAATCCTACGGAAACTCCCTGTACGCGGACCTTACCTTGCTTTCTTTTACCGGAGAAGAGAAGGCTCAGTTGAAGGAATTGAAGGGATACGTCAACGATTATCTGATTCTGCAGGAAGAGGGAAACACCTCCTTCCTGGAAATGAATGTACTGAGCCGAGCAATATCTTCCAATATAGTAAAGCGCATCCGCACATTCTAGTGCAGATGCGTTTTCTTCTTCATCTAGTTATTATCCACATCGTGAATATTGGAGAAGCCCCGGCCGGTTCCCCAGACACTGCTTAGTCTGGTCACCGTGACGAAAGCGTTCTCGTCGTGTTCCGCCAAGAAGTTCTTGATATCCAAGCTTTCCCGTGGGGAACAAATAATCTGCACGGTGCGGCGTTCTTTCTTCGTATATTCTCCCACCGAAGAGTAACTGGTGACGCCCCGCTTCATCTCGTTCATAACGTAGTCCACCAGCGCCTGGGTTTCCTTCGTGATAACGGAAACTTCCACCTTGGTTCCGTTGATTCCTAGAAGAACCGCCTCTGTCGTCTTGCTGGTAATGAAAACGGTAATCAGGGCATACAGCGCCACCGTTCGGTCGAAGACGAAGGCGGACAGAACGATAACCGATCCATCCAGGACAAGCATGATATTGCTGATTGGGATGTGTTTCAACACTTTGAATTTGATAACTCTGGCAATGGAATCCGTTCCACCTGAGGAATATCCGTCAATGTATCCGATGCCAGTGGCCAATCCGTAGAACACGCCTACCAGAATCGCCGCCAACATTCTGTCCTTGGAAGAGACCAGGGCAAACGGGAATTTCTCCATGACATACATGATGAGCGGATACGCAATGGACAGGGCAATAATCTTCCGCACATCGGCCCAGCCCATGGTGAAAAACACCAGAAGTACGACACACATGCCGAAAACATAGTAAGTTAGCGAGTAATTCAGTGGCAGAATATGGGTCACCATTCGGGTAATGCCCGGAAGCCCCCCGGAAGTCAATCCCGCCGGAATCATGATGTAAATCTGTGCAAAGGAACCAAAAAAAGCGGAGGCAAATACCACCAGAAACGACCGTAGAAGCTTCTTTGCTCTATTATTTTTCTTTTCTTCCATCATAGAAATATTCCTTTCCGAACACGTCTACCACAACTGCTGCATAATCTCCCATGGATTGGAACTGAATTTCTTCCAGATTTTCTCGGAACAACATCTGCACCTTGAAATCCCCATCGTAATCTGGATCCACCATAATGTAGTCTATATAATTCTCCGGTGCCTCAATTCCAATCTTCATGGCCATATCCCGGTCTTTGATTGGAATGTGACCGTAATCGATTTCCGGTCGGAACTCCTTCACTCGGCAAGTCAGCATGTCCTTTCCATTCTCCAGCGGTTCCGACAAGACCTTCTCCAGCGTTACCATGCCATAGTGCATTGAAATGCTGTCCCGGTAATAATCGTAGGCCGACTCTCTGGCATCCAGCCGTTTCCGACTGGTGGAAACCGCCAACGGCTCATTATCACATCCAATCCAGTGCCTACCCAAGGATTCCGCCGCTTCCAGCAAAGAACCGGATCCGCAGAAGAAATCCGCACAGTAGTCTCCGGGTTCCGTGGAGGCCTCGACAATTCTTTTCATCAATTCCATAGGTTTCTGAGTGGCATAGCCGTTTCGTTCCGCCGCCGTCCGACCCACCATGTCAATGCTCCACACATCTTTCATGTTCACCATGGTGTACCAGCCGTAATCATCTTTGTATTCCTTAACCCCTTTGAACCGGTAAGGCTTGAGCCCTCGGTTGTAGGACTTTTCCTTTGGGACGTTCAGATAATACTTCTCGGTCTTGCTGTACACCAGAATCGTGTCGTGCTTCCGGGAGAAGTGTTTCTTCCCGCTACCACCGGATTTGTACTGCCAGATAATCTCATTCTGGAAATTCTTGACCCCGAAGATTTCATCCATCAGCATCTTCACATAGTGGGCGGAATGCCAGTCCAGATGCACCCATATGAGCCCGTCATCTGCCAACAGTTCTCGCATCAGCACAAGCCGAGCAGTCATGTTTTCGATATAGAATTCCAGATTCCGATCGAAGGTGTCGTCGTAGGCCAGGTGTTTTATTTTGTTCTTTTTTCCATTTCGGTCCGTCAATGTAATGGTGGCATCGAATTTGCTTTTGGTAAAAAAAGGCGGATCAATATAAATCATCC
>JAUNEW010000125.1 GCA_030525365.1 Eubacteriales bacterium | reverse complement strand
CCGGGTAATCATCAGCACCATCATTTCGTTCTTGGTGTTCTCATCGAAGAGAAGTTTCCGAATGTATTGGTTCTTCGCAATCTGATCCCGAAGGCCATCCTGCAGGAAGAACCGTCCCACGATGAAGGCCGCGATGGCGCCAATCGTCGCCGACAGGGTGCACAGCAAGGTCCCCCACCAAGGTCCGAATATGGCCCCCGCAATAATGGCAAAGGTTACGCCAGGAACCGCCAGCACCACGCTGGCCACCACCATTACCGCGATGTAAATCAGTGCCGCTTCCAGAAAATTGGTCTGCACCATGGTCTGAAGGCGTCCGTACCAATCATCCCCTTTGAAGAAGTCGGACCACCCGTAATACTGATTCAGCGTTGCAATCACCAGAATAATCAGGATGAAGGCAACCAGTTTCCCAATACCCTTACCTTTTTTCTTTGTCGTCTCCAATATTACACTCCGTATTTCTATTCATCCTCCGGCATCCACTGGAAATTGTCTTTTCCGGCGCCGATTTCAAAGTGGCAGCGTACGATTCCCAAGTCCACCTTGGTAAAAGGACCTTTGCCTGCTTCCAGCGCCACCACATTTCCGATTCGCTCGAAGTGAAAGCGCTGCTGATTCAGGGCAGTAGGCGCCAGCATGGCTGCGGACACTCCTCGCTTGTACCAATCCGGAACGGTAAGGCTGACTTCCGTTCCATCGCTGACATCGCACATGGATTTGCTCTTCCGCGGCTTTCCCTGATTGGCCCCGTACCCGATGGCGATGGCGATTATCACTTTCTCTCCCGGCTCTAAGGTGTAAAACTCCGGTTGCTTCTTATAGGTGGCTCCCACCCAGCAGGTGTTGAGTCCCAGCTGTTGGGCCAGCAGCACCACTTTCTCTCCGTAATATCCGCAGCGTTCATCCAGGGTATCGTCCTTCTCCCCAGCCACAATGATGTAGTTCTGAACACCTTTGAACTTCATGGCTTTGGCCCGGATTCCCGAGAAGGCCTCGGGTTCCTCCAGCACCAGCTGCATGTGAAGATTTCCCACCCGGTTGCAGGCTTCAATGGCGGCCTGCAGCCGAAGTGTGATTTCCTCCGGAATCGGTCGGTCCAGGTATTGACGCACCGAATGTCTCCGCTGAATGGCTTCAATTAGATTCATCGGTTCCTCCTGATTTCAGATTAATATTTTTTTACAATGAATGGATGGTCTTCTCCATTCAGATAGGCCTGGATTCCCACGATGGAATTCTCCACCATGTTGGCCACCGCTTCTTCGGTGTAGAAAGCGGTGTGTGGGGAGAAGAACACGTTGTGGAAACTGCGGAGCACGGCCATTTCCGGGTTGTCGATGATGGTGCCGGACAGGTCTTTGTAGTAGATTCCCAGCTCCTTCTCGATAACGTCCAGTGCGGCAAAGCCGATTTTGCCGTTCACCAGGTTCCGAATCATGGCATCTGTGTCCACCAGCTGGCCTCTTGCGCAGTTCACCAGAATGACGCCGTCCTTCATCTTGGAGAAGGAAGTTTCGTCGATCATATGGTAGTTGCTCTCCAGGGCCGGTGCGTGGAGGGTGATGATGTCACTTTCCGCATAGAGGGTATCCAGGTCCACGTACTCCGCATACTGCTTCACGTTCTCCTTCGGGAACACGTCGTAGGCCAGAATGCGGCAGCCGAAGCCGGACAGGTGCTCGATGACGGTGCTGCCAATGCGGCCCGTGCCAATCACGCCTACTGTGCTCTTGGAAATCTCCCGGCCCAGCTTGCCCTTGAGGGTATAGTCCTGCACGTTAGCTTTGTCCATGATATAGCGGAGCTTGCGGCAGGCGATGAGCATCAACATGATGGTGTAATCCGCCACGGAGGCCGGATCGTAGGTAACGTTGGTGACACCCATTCCCACCTTGAAGGCGTGCTCCACGTCGATGTGGTCGTATCCGATGGTTCGGGTGGAGATGACTTTGACGCCGTTTTCCTTCATGGCGTCAATCATCCCCGCCGGTGTGGGGGTGGTGATGATTGAGATTCCGTCGTAGCCCTTGGCCAGATGGTAGTTCTCCGGTCCTGGGAATTCGGTGGTGTAGTCGAACTCCACGCCGTACTGTTTCGAGAACTTCTCGAAGAATGGAAGCTCATCAAATTCTCTCATGGTGTACACAAAAATTTTCATGTCGTATCCCTTCCGGGCCTTTCGGTCCTCATTCATCCACTGGATATAATTCGTTCTTCCATTATATCCTATGGTCTAACCACTTGCAATGTAACCCCTTGCAATCTCTTCTATTGAGGATTACAATAACCTGTGTGCATTTTCCGGCGAATTTTCATTCTGCCGGATGCACTCAGCAAGTAACACCAAGCAGTTCGGGTCCGATATCCTGCTTGTAAAAGATCAAAACCAAAGGAGTACAACAATGAAAAAATGGATTCAACGGGAACTGGAGGATTACCGAATCCTCCTGCGAAACGTTCCCAGTCTCGTCACTTCCCTCTTCGTAGTCAGCGTCATCATGATGAATCTGCTGGCCAACAAGGAACTGTTTTCCTTCCGCTATCTGGCGCTGGACTGCGGCTTTGCCCTGAGCTGGGTGTCCTTCCTGTGCATGGACATGCTGTGCAAGCGCTTTGGCGGTAAGGCCGCGGCGAAGATTTCATTCCTGGCACTGATGATTAACCTAGGTGCCAGCCTGATTTTCAAAGCCCTGTCCCTGACCCCGGGAATGTGGGGAGAATACTATTCTACCGGAAGCATGGAAGTCAACGACGCCCTGAATGCAACCATCGGTGGCACCTGGTACGTGGTTCTGGGAAGCAGCCTGGCTATGCTACTGTCTTCCCTTTGCAACGCAGGCATCAATTCCTTCCTGGGACGCCGGCTGTCCAACCGGACTTTCCGGGACTTCGCCATCCGTTCCTACGCTTCCACCATGATTGCCCAGTTCGTGGACAACCTGACCTTCGCCATCGTGGTTTCCTACCACTTCTTCGGGTGGACCCCGGTGCAGGTCTTCTTCTGTTCCCTGACCGGCGCCTTCATGGAACTTCTCTGCGAAGTGATTTTTAGCCCCCTGGGCTACAAAGTCAGCCTGGAGTGGGAGGCCGACAAAGTAGGCGAGCCTTACCTCCAGTATCGCCGGAGGCGGTCCGCAGCGAAGGCTTCCGCATAGATTTTGCTAAAAGCAAATTCCATTCACCATGG
>JAUNEW010000124.1:1661-3195 GCA_030525365.1 Eubacteriales bacterium | reverse complement strand
TCTTCGGATTGAAGGAAAGGGTCTGACCGTGTCCCGTAACGATTTCCGGTCCCGCTTTCACTGCACCGGAATCCTTGGACCCACGGGCCTTCTTTTTCCAGAAACGAGACAGGTCAATCCGATAGATGCGTCCCGTTCTGGCGTTGTCGCTTCCGGATTTGTTGGAGGACATGACCCAAGCGGTCTTTCCATCCGGCGATACGGTAATGCTCTGGGGATTTGGAATATCCGATGTGTACAGAAGAGAACGGAACTTCATGGAGGGTCCAGAGATGGAATTCAGTTCTGTGCTATCGGTATAGGCATGGCCGTAACCGGTCATGGTCTCATTGGCATTGTTCACCGTGTCATAGGTGGAGGTGTCGTAGGGCTGAAGGGCCATATCGTTCTGATGGATGATTTCCGCACCGTAGGCCTGGCTGGCTCCAAAGATTCCCATCCATAGCAACAGGAAAACTACCAGTGCGACCTTCACATGAAATGTCACACCCGCCCTATTTCTTCCGGAATGGAATGGACAAGTTTTTTCCGGACACAATAATTCGGTCTCCTTCACTCAGTCCCACCTCCTTTCCGTGCTTGTAATTGTCAATGCCGTAATACCCGTAGCCGCAGTTCCATTCGAATCCAAGGGAGGCGTCTTTGTGGCGGATGCAGGTAATGATACCTTCCCCCTTTCGTTTTCCAGCAACATAGGTTCCCACAGGGAGATCTTTTCCAACTTCATAGCTCTCCTGCTCTCGCTCCTTAAGATCCGCTACGGAGAGGGTGTAGATTTTCTTCGCCTTACTTGATTTCTTCTCAGCGGCACTCTTTCTCACCTTGTTCGGCACTTGCCAGTCCTTGGCGGAAAGTTTGTTGTACCCGGTAAAAGAAATTTTCACTTCGCACTTCTGATCCGAATTTTCTCCCGGCACCTTCACCATCAGATTACTAGAACGAATCTGCACCAGCCTCTTGGAATGCTTGTCGAAGCGGTATACGTAATTACCACCGGAGATGCTGCTCTTCTCAGGATGACTCAGCAGTGAGGACACCGGAAGAACCCCCACTTCTTTCGCCGGAACCGTCACCTCGTATACACCGTCTCCTCGGGCGAAGGTGCTTTCCGAAAGAACGCTATCCGTTATCTTCAGAAGATCTGTAATTTCCAACGCCTGTCCCTTTGCCAACTCCTTCTGCTTCCACTGGGAACCGTCCAGGAAATATTTCGTTCCGGTATCCCCATCATAGTACGTGTGATTTCGGAATGTGGAAGTTTTATCCTCCAGTGTTACCACCGTCTTTCGAATCCGGCTTTCGCCGCCCTTTCCTTGATTCACCTGAAGCTCTATCTTAATCGGGCACTTCAGCGTTCCAGATTTTAATTTTTTAAGTCCGGACACTTCTTTGGGATTCACGGAAATCTCGGTTTCCAAAGACATCTTCTGGGTAATCGATGTTATGTTTCCGGACCGCTGATTCGCCATCTGGAACATGGCGGATGCATCCCGCGGAATGAAAAATAGAACGTAGAATGCCAGAACAACCCCCA
>JAUNEW010000124.1:0-1561 GCA_030525365.1 Eubacteriales bacterium | reverse complement strand
GCAACGGCACCGCACACATTACCGCCGTCTCCGAATCCGAAAGGAAATCCGGTACTCATGGCAATGGCATCCTCGGAAATTCCCAGGTCATAATACTTGTTCAGAATATACACCAATGTCTCAGAACACATGTATCCGCTGGTGAATGCCCCTACTGCTTTTTCTCTCAATTCTTCCATATTAACTTCTTTAACCATAATTCGCTCCTTCCGCTTCTTTCGTGTATTTGATGTTCTCATTATAACACTTTCCTCCTCTAAAAGAAGGTGATTTCCATCTTAGGACACCCGGTTCACTCGGTAGATAGCCAGTAGAATCATCAGGATTCCCACCAGATAAACCATATTGAAATTTTCTCCCAGTACCAGAACTCCCGCCACCACGGAAATCACCGGGGAAAGGTTGGTAAATGCAGTAGCCCGCTGCACACTCAGCTCTGCCACGGCCACATTGTTACAGAAAAATCCGGCGATGGAGCAGATGACTGACAGGAATACAATCGCCCCCATGACTCTGCCATTATGCACCGCCGACAAAAACACCGAGCCGAATGTCCCCCGAAGTTGAATCAGCGCCATGACGAAAAAGGCCGTCATTCCCACCACCATCATGATGTAAGTTCGTTCGAAGGAAGTAAATCGATCTGCCAAGGAGGCGCTCAAAATTGTAAAGGCCGATGCCGAAATCACCGCAACCACCATGAATAGTACGCCCTTCAATTGAATACTTCCGCCGGTGCTCTGGGTAACCGTGATGATAATTACTCCCAGAAGGGCCAGAAGAATCCATTTAACCTTCGATTTCTTTAGTTCCTCCTTCAAGAAGATAACGGAGAACACGGTGGACACCATTGGAATCAGCGCAATCATAATTCCGGAGAAAGATGCATTAGTGTATTTAATGCCGTAGCTCTCACAGATGAAATAAATCAGCGGATTACACAGTCCCAGTGCCAGCAAGGGAAGAATGGGTTTTCCCCGAAGGCTCAGGCAATCCTTCCGAATTAACGCAATTGCAGACATCACCAGAAATGCAATGCCAAATCGAAGAACCAGCATCATGGATGGTTCCGTGTAGGTCAATGCAATCTTCGAGAAGATAAAGCTCAGTCCGAAAATCGTGTTGGCGATAATTGCCGCTACCATTCCCTTCGTCGAATTCTGTTCTCTCACTGGAAAGTCCTCCCTTTCATTCCTTCACTACGGTAAAGAAACGGGCCATGCCTTCGCATCGCCCGTATAAATCTACACATATTATATCACATAGAACCAGCTGTCGTCCTGTTCCAGCTCTTTCTCTTCTTTTTTCTTGTGATCCTTCTTGTCCACTACCATCTCGTGGGTCTTGATGGTGACGGTGGTATACGGCTCTACAGATTTGGTGACGAAAGCGTTACCGCCGATAACCGCACCTTCTCCAATCACCGTCTTGCCTCCCAGAACAGAAGCGCCCGAATACAATGTCACGTGATCCTCAATGGTTGGGTGCCTTTTGGTTCCGTGCATTTTCTGACCATCCTTGGTGGAAAGAGCGCCGATGGTAACCCCCTGATACACTTTCA
>JAUNEW010000123.1 GCA_030525365.1 Eubacteriales bacterium | reverse complement strand
TCCGCCAACGATTTCCTGCTTTTACAAATATTGGTTGCAGTGCCGTGGCGGAACCACGAGATTTCTCACGGTCTTCCGCCATGTTTTCACAATCAATTTCCCCGATTTCCTTCCTCCGGTAAAAACAATTGGCGCCGCGCTCTTCATTTTCCGGCCTTTCCTGGATTTTACCGCCAACATATCACACGGCGGTCACATTTCACGTTCCACTCCTCACCGCCGAGAATCGTTCACAGAAAAAGGGTGCTGTCGCAGCCGCGACAGCACCCTTTTTTCGTCTCTATTCCCGTCTTTCTATAACTCCTGAAAAGTCTCCCTCAGATAATTGATAAATGCAATCATCACCGGGTTCAGCCATTTGTTCTTCAGGCGCAGCATCTGCGTCCACATCTGCATTTCGATATCTTCCGTGTCGATGATGGATAGCATACCGGCGTTGATTGGGTCGTCCACCAGGAACTTTGGCAAGAAGGAAACGCCATTTCCTTTGCAAATCATATTGATGATTGCCGAAGTGGAACCGATTTCCAATGCAGGATGGAAGTTAATGCCCCGCTCTGCCAGTTCCTCTTCCAAGTAGTGCCCATAACTGATGACGCGGTCCGAAGTGATGAAGTTATCACGTACCACCTGCTCCAGCGGAACGTTCTTCATCTTTGCCAGTGGATTGTCCGGGTGTGTGACGAAAACGATTTTCTCCTTCCGCTCCGCCACGCTGACGAAGTCTTCGTTAGTGCTCTTCTTCTCCAGCGTGAAGGTGAAGTCCAAATCGTTCTGACGAAGCAGCTCAAATGTAGTAGCTAGCAGGTCGGTGGTCTTGACGACGATATCTACCTTCGGATACTTCTCATGGAATCCCGGAAGAATCTGCGGCAGCATTCCTGCCGAAAAGGAGGAGCTGGCACCAATGCGCAGTGTTCCGGATGGATCGTCTCCATTCTTCATGAAGGAGGATGCCTCCTCCACCGACTTCATCAGATTCAATGCGTAAGGCATGAACTTCTCGCCAGCATAAGTCAGCTTTACGCTCCGGCCAATTCGGTCGAAAAGCTGTGTCCCCAGTTCATCTTCCAATTGTTTAATCTGCACAGTCACAGCAGCTTGCGAATATCCCAGCTGCGCAGCGGTCTTCGTAAAGCTCTGCATTTCCGTTGCCTTGATGAAAGTTACTATATTACGAATTTCCATAAACAATCTCCTTACTTCTTTTAAAAATTATAATATCAGAAACTACTTGACAATTCAATAGATTGGAAAGGCTTGAATTATATGCTTTACAGAATTTTCTTGTCAGAGGAACGCTTACATTATTCGTTTAATATTTTTTATTGTTATGTTTATAACAATTAATTTTACAAAACAGTCCATATATAGTATTATTGTCTTGTAAGAAATCAAACCTCTACAAAAATAACCATATAAGACGAAAGCAGAAGCGACTCCCGTTCAAATCGCTTCTGTTTTTTTCTATATTTTCCGCTAGAATCCAAGGAATCCCCGACCCCGACCATATCCATTCCGGTTGACTTATTGGACCCAGGCGGCTATGATACTTAATAGCATACGAAAGGTGGAATTAATAATGAAAGAACGCATCACACATATGATTACTCTGCTGACCATGGCTCTGGTTATCGCCGCCACACCGATGTTCGCATTTGCAACTAACGGAAGCAACAGCCATGTGAAGGTTATCCTCTTCGCAGGCATTGCCATCGCTTTTCTCATCGATATGTGGCACGAATCCAAGCGAGGACGCCGCTAACAACACATACCATTACGAAACCGGTCCTCCCTATGGAAGACCGGTTTTTGAATGTCTTTTTTCCTGTAAAAATAGATTATTTGAATTTCGTCCGCACCCGGTTGAGATAAGACGTCCGTGTGGCAGGGGCTTCATCTACCCCTAGCATCAGAGACAGGATATGCCGGATTTCTTTGCCGTTTCTTGCGAACTGTCCAGCGCAGGATGCGCAAAATGTGGTGTTATGAATTCCTTCATCCAGGCCAGTTCCGAAGGACTTCGCCAGTTCCGGTTCCTTCGCCGAAGCCATACCTCCCAGTCCGCAGCACTGCTTCGCCTGGGTCACCTTCGGCTCGTATCCAAGTAGTTCCGAAATTTTGCCATACCATTCCAAGTCGCCTCGGTCTGGGCATGGAATCTGTATCTCCACATCTTTCGTCACCTGGATTTCCGATACCAACTCTGGAAGCACTTCGTAGACGGAGGTCACCTTCTGAGGAATCCGTCCCTTAAGAAATCCATAGCAGTTGGGACACATGGTGATGATTTCACTGATGTGACCTTCCGAAAGCCTCTCTGCCAGTTCCTTTAGAATACGCTGTTCGTCCTTATACAGCCCCAGCTCCGCGATGGGCTTTCCGCAACAGTCGTATACCAGACCGATGCCCTTCTCTCTGCATAGTTCCGCAATTCGCTGATTCGTCTTCGGAAACATGGAGGGGAAATTGCACCCTGGAAACAGTACGGAACCCGCTGTGGCTTTCCGGTAATTCCGAAAGCGATAATTTCTCTTTTCGTTCAGAACGAAAGAGTATGGTTTCTCTTCCAGTCCGTTATCCCGAACCTGCATCCGGCGGAGCTGCAAGAAGAGGTGGCTTCCGCGAATTCCCATCGGACAGACTCGGTCGCACTCCCCACAGAGGAAACAGCTGTAGGTGTGCTGCCGAAGCATGTCCACATTTCCCAGATCCATGTCGTACTTCGATAGGAAATCACAGTGGGCCTTACACTGCCCGCAGTGGATGCAAGCGTCGGAAATCTGTTGCAAGGATTCCAAGCTGCAGTTCATATCCCAGCCTTTTTCCCAGTTCACATCACTGTATTTACTCGCCATCCGACACCTCTTTCTGCACGGCAGATTCCGTTACTTCTACTGAATCTGCCGATTCCACCGAATCCTCCGCCGGAACGTATTTCTTCCGAAGCACCTTGCTCACTCCCAGCACGCAGACCACAATGACCGCCGTCAAACCGATATAGAGGAGCTTGTTCCCCGCACCAGTTACCGCATAAGTTCCGATGGTGTACATGGCCGTGCCTGGAATCATGAAGAAGAAAGTCCCGATGGAATACTTCAGCAAACTGATGTCCGTAATTCCGTAGGCGAAATTCTGCAGATTGTACGGAAACACCGGCACCAGCCGGGTAATCATCAGCACCATCATTTCGTTCTTGGTGTTCTCATCGAAGAGAAGT
>JAUNEW010000031.1:9441-14767 GCA_030525365.1 Eubacteriales bacterium | reverse complement strand
TTCTTCATCGGATTTCACACAGGTTTTCATAAGCGTTTTGAATCCTTTCAAACAGTTCTTTCGGAAGATCCAAATCTTCCCATTCCCAGCCGTCCTTTGTCAGCCGATTCTTGATTCCTAAGAATGCACCATGGGAAAGGGTCCCCATGTACAGGGAACCGTAGTGCCACTGGCCCCGAAGGGTCAGTAGGATGGACAGTGCCGCAGAGGACAGGGCCGGCGCGATGTAGGGTTTGAATCCCAGGTCCCGAACCGCAATGTTGGCATGGGTGGCTTTCTGGGTCAGCTCCCGGGACAGGGCGTCATCGTAGTTTTCAATGCTGTTTGCGATGACCAAATCCTTCCCGTGGGGACCGAAAGCTCGGCCTTCGGTAAGGTAACTCTGGAATCTGTCCTCTTTCGAAGCGTAGTATTCCGCTCTTTTGTGCATGACACCTAGGCCGTATCCCTGAATCTGCCATGGCTGAAGTCCTGATTCATCCAGAAATGCAGCGCACAGATTGTCCACCGGGTCGCTGACCACCGCCACTAGGCCCCTGTAGTCTGCCTGCCGAGCTAGGCCGGCATAGTGCCGGATAATGTCACGATTGGCATCCAGCTGGGCCATCCGAACGTCGATGTTTGACCCGGGTTCCACCGGGGGAACCCCTCGGCTGGCGCAGAAGATGAGAACATCTCCGGCGAAAAGCTCCTCCTCTGGAACCACGTCCACCGTTGGAAGGGAGGGCCCTTCGAAGGGATACCCAATCTGATTGATTTCCATTTCCAGACGTTCCGTGTTCTCCTTGCGGATGTCGCAGATTCCGATGGAGTGAATCACATCGCCCCCCAGAAGGCGGAGCCCAATCAGCATGGTGGTGCCCACGTCTCCCAGGGCCACGATGTTGACTCGAAGCTTCGGATTCGCTGCGGGATCCATTGGAACCGGACAGCCACGGAGGGAGACGGTTTCTTTTACCAGATTATGAATGTACATGACTTATTCGTTCACCTCGCTTTCCCGGTACAGGCTGAGCCGCTGTGCCTTTCGAATATCACTTTCCACGTATTGAGACGGGGACAGATGCTCGTTGTAGTCCAGGTCTGCCCCCAGAAGTGGCGTCCGCGGACTATTGATGATGGCCCCCAGGCGGCGAAGGGTCAGCTTCTTTCCGAAGGTGGCCTGATACTCCTGCTCCAGCACTTTGAGAATATCCCGTGCATTTTCCAGACAAGTCAGGGAATATTTGTAGATATTCTTCGGATCCTTTCCCCCTACGAAGCTGAAGCTAGTGTACGGAAGGGTAAAATTAATGGAACGGGAGGCAGTGCCATCCGGCCGTTCAATGCTGTCGCCACCGATGAAGGGGTAGCAATCCCGCTCGTTGAGCCACATGGAGATGGACGGAATGAAGTATGCGGATTCCACATCCCGTCCCCGAACGGTCATGGTGTCTCGGGCATTTCCTGTGAGAAGTCCCACGATGATTTTGTGCACGTCAATGTTCTGGGCCCGGAGAATCGGGTCAATGTTGTTCATGCGCTGTCCCTTGTGGAGCAGGTCATCGATGAGGATCACCGGCCGGTGGAAGGATTTCAGCATCCGGGCCTGGTTCTCCAGGGATGGGTAGTTCTCTGCTTCTCGGACGGTGAATCCGGACAGGTCGTTCCGGAAATACTTCTCAGTGCGGAGGGCTTTGGTGACGGTATTCGGAACCGCCACGTCTGCTAATGCTTTGCCAAAAGGGACCGCCAGGTAAGGACCCCGTTTCCGACTAGGATCCGGAACGGTGGAAACCCCGTTGTCCCGTGCCACCAAATCCACAATCTTGCTGTACACCGCGCTGGTGTTGAAGGACAAGATGAGCTTCCCTGGGAACATCTCCGTAAAGGTGTGGAGCAGGTGGTTATGAGCATCGTCGATGGCCTTCTGCACCCGCGGAATCTTGTTCAGCGGCGCCTTGATAACCGTTTCCACATCGCGGAAAATGACAATCGGCCGGGTCAGGTCCACGGCATATACCGGGTGGGCGGCGGTGTCGGAGATATTAACGAATCCCTGACGCTTTAGGGCCTCGATGGTGGCACCGCTGTACCCAGTAGGATCCTCTGGGTGGTATACCGCATAGGCGTAATCCTTCGCCAGCAGGCTGGTGAGAAGTTCCGTCAGAAGGATCTGGTTCAAGTTGCTGACTGACCGGTTGGCGTTGGCATAGAAGGCACCGATGACGGCGATGCCTCCATGGGCCTGCTTCCGGATGGTGGCAGTAATCTTTGGATCCTGGAACTCCGTCAGAAGATCGTGGGTCCGGAATCGCCGTGCCGAAGCAAAGGCTGACACCTTGCGGTTCTTGTGACCGCTTTCAATGTAGATGGTCTGGGTGTTCTCCTGGGAGAGGTAGTTCCATAGAGCATCGAAATCGTATCCCCGGCCGGTAAGCTCCTCCTTCATGTTGGCAACGGCCGTGTAGTTGTCGTGCTTGTAATCGCTGATTCCCAGATCCTGGGCCTGCAGCACGTGCTTGTAGGCTGGCTCCCGGGAGTAGAAGTTCTTGTCGTAGATGTAGTTCTGCACCATCGGATCCAGCAGATTGGAAATGTCTCTTCCCATATCCACGTTGTCCCGGATTTTCGTGGAACTGATATCTTCGTAATATTTTTTTAACTTCAAATGGACCACGTCACCGGTAATCGGGTAGATGTCACCGGTATCTTCGTCCAGTTCCTTGGATTCTCTGGCGAAAATGATGTGGCTAAAAGTATGAATGGAGTTCTCCGCAGGCTCCATCCGGTAGCAGGAAGAATTGGCCACTACATCGCTTCCCACGGCGATGTAGACTTCCTGTTCTGGGAAGAGGCTGCGAAGCTCTGCAAGATCTTCTGGGCTGGCGATATTCACCGAGATGTCATCCGGGAATACGTAGAGTCCCCCTTCGCTGGCAATGGACATGGAAAGAATCTTCTCCCGCAGCATATGTGGCAGGGTCTTCTTGGACCAGGAGAACTCGTCCACCGCCAGGTAGACGTCGAAGCCCATGTCTCGGATGGTGGTGGCAATGGCCTTGTGGCCTAAGCTGAACGGGTCGAAGGTCCCTGGGAAGAAGGCAACTTTGGTTCTTTCTGGGAACTGGAATTCCCCTGCTTCGGTCTGGTACTCCGAGATGAAGCGGTAGATGTTCAGAAGGCCGGCGGCGTTGTTATAGAACTGTAAATTCTCCCGTTCTTTCGCGGCAAAAGGAATAATGGTCACAAGGCGCTTGAAGCACCGGGTGGCCAGATTGTGTTTCTGGGCGAGGGACAGCTTAGTGCTGTGGAAGATGTGCTCGCCAATCATGCGGAAAGCTTCCTGAGAAATCGGTGCATTGTAGTAAGCGAATCCCTTGAGAAGCATTCCAAGAAGCCGGTTAATGCGAGCTTCCTTAACCTTTTCTTTTTCTTCAAAGTGATAGATATCGTACTCTTCCAGGATCACCGCAATGGTCTGAAGGGCGGCGCAAGCGGAGCGCTCGGTGCCGCTGTTCAGCAGCTTTTCCAGCTCGCCGATGACTTCGTCCAGCTCCTTCGGTGGAAGGTAGAGGACGATGACTCCCAGCACATCTGGCAGGAAGCGAGTGAACTGATAGTCCTCGATTTCCAGACCGTTGAAAATTTCAATCATCAGTTCGTTCACCTGATCCGCACTGAGTTCCGGCAGAATCCGGAACAGGGATTCCGCAGCGTATTTACGAACGGTGATGGTTTCACTGTTTTTAATCAGGTTGGCGAAGTGAATCGCAATCTGGAGAATGCGGCTTTGGCCCATTTCCGTGTGAATGGAATCCAGCATGTAGCGGATGTTGGCCAGCTTCCGGTTCCAGGATGTTCGGGTCTTCAGGTTATCTAGGAACATGGAGGACAGCTGGGATTCCGTAAGCTCTTCTTGGGAAATCCCCAGGATATCCCGTCGCCGCATGTTGGTGAATTCGCCCATTGAATCACCGAAGTAGTGATCCAGCACATCCAGGGTAATCAAATCCACATCCTGGGAGTAGGACCCCAGAATATTCTTGGAAAAGAATCGAAGGGTCTGGCTAAAGGAATCCGTACACCAATCCGAATCAATACGGAGAGCGGCAATCATCAGCACGATGACATGGTCTTCGTGCAAGTTGTCGATATCGTAGCATTTCTCCAGCACGTCGATGTAGAAATGACGGCGGGCCGGATTGCAGTATTTCAGGGTGGCTTCCACGAAGAAGTCCGCGCTGGCAGTAATCCACTTCTTGTGCTGTTCCGTAATCTTGTGATCCGGATTCAGGATTTTGTGCAGGTATTCCTCGAACTGGTAGATGTTGGTGGAGGTAATATCCGGAGAAGGAACATCCTTCGGCAGTTCCTTCTTGTATTCTTCCCGGTAGTTGGCGATGATGCGTCCCATCAGGGCAGCGGCCTGTTCCCGGATGTCGCTGGCGTGATGCGCCAGCATCTCGTAGAGGAAGTGCAGCGTCAGATTCTTCTGCTCTTCCGACATATAGGTAGAGTACTCCCCTAGGATTGTCAGATAGGTACGGGTATCTATCCAGTTGCTTTCGCTTCGAGCCGATTCAATCAGGCTGGCGAACTGTGCCGGGTCGTTGAAGCGGCTCATCAGCAGAATATTGTGGCCGATGGCGCGGAATTTCAGCTCCTGCACGATTTCGTTCCCCTGGAGAAGGGCCGGTCGTTTCCGAATTGGCACCGGTTTCTCGATGCACTGCTCATCAAAGTGGGCGGTGACTTCCTTTGGAATATCCACGGAAACACCGTTCTCAATCATCAAATCTTCGAAGTCCTTCAGCTTCGCATAGACTTTGATGTACCGGTGCTTCTTGGCTTCGTCCACGTTATCCAGCTTGTTCAGGATGACATCGAAGGCTTCTTTTAACGAATAGAAGTGGATGATTTCCTGGCCGTTCTCTCGGGTGCTCTTCACCCGGAAATCCGCGTAAATCAACAGAAGGGATTCCACGGAAAGGTTCTCCAGTTCCAGATCCCAGGTGGAGTGATTGGCGGCAATGTGGGCGATGGTAGGAAGGGCATTTCGGCTCAAGCAATAGTTGGTGTAGTAGTAGTGAAGGTACGGAACCCGCTTTTCCTCGAAAGGTCTGCAGCCGTACTTTCCGATGTCGTGCATGGCAGCGGCGCCGGAGATGATTCCAAGATCTACTGGAAATCCTACCTGATGCAGCTGATACGCCATATACATGGCCACGTAGTGGACCCCGCTAATGTGTCCCAGTGTGTTGAAAGGCGTGATATCCGTGCCAATGCGCATGAATTCGTAGACGTACTTGTGCCGAATCATCTTCCGCATCTTGATGTATTCCGG
>JAUNEW010000031.1:4442-9341 GCA_030525365.1 Eubacteriales bacterium | reverse complement strand
CGGTCAATCAGATCGTAGGCCATGGCCTTGAACAGATCCCGGGACCGGTTCACCTGGTCCTTCGTCAAACCTTCTCCGTGCATGTACCCCCGTTCCAGATATGCACTGGTAATTTCGTTGTATAGAATATCCGCTTTGTTATCGCTCATTAGCATAATAATCTCTCCTTGCCGGCGGTTGCCGTGCGATCCCCTGATGCCTGAATTTCGTTGAACTTACAGGCTATATCCTCTCCATTCGCATGGAAAGGGCCATGGAAAGAAGCACATCTGCCACGTCAAACTTGGACTGGATGGCCAGCTCTTCCATGGAATCTTCGGTAATTACGGTAATGACATTGGTGTCGGTGCCGAATCCGGCGCCTTCCACCCGAAGGTTGTTGGCCGCAATCATATCCAGCCCCTTCCGTTCCAGCTTGCCTCTGGAATTCTCCACTAGATTCTCGGTCTCCATGGAGAACCCACAGACAATCTGTTCCGGCCGACGGATTTTCGCCACATCCTGGAGGATGTCTGGGGTTCTTTTCAGCGGAATGGACATGTCCTCATCCTTCTTCTTCACCTTCTGGTCATAGGTTACGGCCGGGGTGTAGTCCGCCACCGCCGCTGCTTTGAACAGGAAATCCGTTGTCTTCGCCTGTTCCAGCACCGCATCGTGCATTTCCTGTGCGGAGGTGACGGGAATCACCGTCACGTGCTTCGGCGCCGGAATGGAAACCGGTCCGCTAATCAGCGTCACATCGGCTCCTCGGAAGGCTGCTGCTCGGGCCAGAGCATACCCCATCTTTCCCGTGGAGTGGTTGGTGATGTACCGCACCGGATCGATGGCCTCCTGGGTGGGCCCTGCAGTAACGGTGACTTTCAGGCCGTGGAAGTCCTTTTCTTTTGCCAGGGTAAAAAGAATTTCCTCCAGCAAATCTTCCGGTTCCGGCATCTTTCCGGCGCCGCTGTCCCCGCAGGCCAGATGGCCGGTGGCGGGCTCAATCAGGGTGAAGCCGTAGTGCCGGAGAAGCTTCATGTTGTCCTGGGTGATGGGATTCTCGTACATGGCGGTATTCATGGCCGGGGCAATGAGCTTCGGGCATTTCGCCGCCAACAGAACTGTGGTCAGCATATCGTCGGCAATGCCGTGGGCGGCCTTTGCCATGAAGTCTGCCGTGGCGGGAGCCACCATGATGAGGTCGGCAGCTTTGGCCAGGGAGATATGTTCCACATCGTATTTGAAATTTCGGTCGAAAGTATCCACCGAAACTCGGTTGTTCGTCAGTGTTTCGAAAGTCAGAGGTGTGATGAACCGGGTGGCGTTTTCGGTCATGACCACGTGGACCTCCGCGTGCTGTTTCCGAAGGGCGCTGGCCAGGTAAGCGGTCTTGTAGGCGGCGATGCCGCCGGTGATACCCAGTACAATGGTTTTACCCTGTAACATTGAATCATTCCTTTCTGATAGCGATGGTGCTTTTCAAAAATACAGTTTTACAAATATATTATACGCAAGGAAATTGGTGAGTGCAACAAAATGAGAAGGGAAGCCAGGGTGAGATAACATTTCCGGAAAACCGCAGAAAAACAAGCAAAAACCGCAAAAATGCCTTGCATAACAGGAATGCCTTTGATATAATATTAAAGCTATTGGGGTAATAGGATTTGCTATGCCCTTCTAGACTATTACAGAAAGAGGAGAAACGGCATGAAGGAAGGAATCCATCCTGATTATAAGGAATGTAAAGTTACTTGCGCATGTGGTAATACATTTATGACACTTTCCAACAACTCCGAGATGAGAGTTGACATTTGCTCTGAGTGTCATCCGTTCTTTACCGGTCAGCAGAAGTTTGCGAACCGTGGCGGACGTATTGAAAAGTTCAAGAACAAGTACAACCTTTAGGGAACGAACGATTACGGGGGATGCTGCGAATTTCTATGCAGCATCCCTTTTTCGTATGGTTATATTCAGAATGAAAACGGGATGTGGTATAATGACCAAGAGCGTGATATTTTTGTAACGACGCCGGAAGAGTGAGACCGGAAGTATCGTTTTTTTATATATAATAAGAGGAAGAGAACATGTTTGACAAATTGGATTTTACCGTAGATAAATACGAAGAATTGGCGAAGAAAGTATCGGATCCGGACATCATTTCCGACCAGCCGACCTGGCAGAAGTACATGAAGGAAATGGGCGAGATGGAGCCGATTGTGAAGGAATACAAGCACTATAAGGATATGAAGCAGGAACTGGAGGACTCCAAGGAAATCTTCGAGATGGAAGACGACGAGGAACTCCGGGAGATGGCACGAGAGGAAATCAAGGAGCTGGAGGTGGCCATTGAGAAGTCTCAGGAAGATTTGAAGGTTCTCCTGCTGCCGAAGGACCCGAACGATGAGAAGAACGTAATTCTGGAAGTTCGTGCGGGAACCGGCGGTGACGAGGCAGCCCTCTTCGGAGGAGACCTGATGAGAATGTACCTCCGTTACGCAGAGCGCAGAAGATGGAAGACCGAGATTATCGACGTGAACGATACCGGAATCGGTGGTGTCAAGGAAGCGGTTATCATGATCAAGGGTAAGGGTGCATACTCCAGACTGAAGTTCGAGAGCGGCGTTCACCGTGTACAGCGTGTGCCGGAAACCGAATCCAGCGGACGTATCCACACCTCTGCCGCATCCATTGCGGTGCTTCCGGAAGTAGACGATGTGGAAGTGAAGATCGATCCGAATGATGTCCGTGTGGACGTGTACCGTGCCTCCGGCAACGGCGGTCAGTGCGTCAACACCACGGACTCCGCCGTTCGTCTGACCCATATTCCGACAGGACTGGTGGTAACATGCCAGGACGAGAAGTCCCAGATTAAGAACAAGGACAAGGCTTTCAAGGTACTGAAGGCCCGCCTCTACGACCTGATGCTGCAGGAACAGAATGACAAGATTTCCGCAGAGCGTAAGAGCCAGGTAGGAAGCGGCGACCGTTCGGAACGTATCCGTACCTACAACTTCCCACAGGGACGTGTAACGGATCACCGGATTAACCTTACAATCTACAAGCTGGAGAACTTCCTGGATGGAGATTTGGACGAGATTATCGACGCCCTCATCACCCATGACCAGGCGGAGAAAATGAAGAATTTCTAATGGATACGGAAAGACTGGAAATAACAGAAAAGAATATTGCCCACGCCGGTAACATTATCCGCACCGGCGGTCTGGTGGCCTTCCCGACGGAGACCGTGTACGGACTGGGTGCCAATGCGCTGGATGAGGATGCGGTGCGTTCCATCTATCAGGCCAAGGGACGCCCTAGTGACAATCCCATGATTGTGCATATTGCGGACACCGCCCAGCTGGCGGACGTGGCATCGGAGGTTCCGGAAGCGGCCATTCCGCTGATTCAAGCTTTCTGGCCGGGACCCATTACCTTTATTATGAAGAAAACCCCAGAGGTTCCCATGACCACCACCGGTGGATTGGAAACCGTGGGGATTCGGATGCCGGAGAACGAGACGGCAAGAGCCCTAATTCGGGCGGCTCGTCGCCCCATTGCGGCCCCTAGCGCCAACAGTTCTGGAAAGCCAAGTCCCACCACCTATTCCGATGTACTGGAAGACATGGATGGACGGATCGACGCCATCCTGTTGGGAGAGGATTGCAAGGTAGGAATTGAGTCCACCGTGCTGGACCTGACCGGCGAGATTCCCATGATTTTGCGTCCGGGATACATCACGAAGGAGATGCTGGAGAACGCTCTCGGCAGTGAAGTTCAGTACGACCCGGCACTGATGATGGATCCTACCGCCCGGGAGAATCAGGGGGATTTCCACCCGAAGGCACCGGGAATGAAGTACAAGCACTACGCGCCGAAGGCCCAGGTCAAGATTCTGGAGGGCAGTGATGAGGCGGTGCAGGCCCAGATGGAAGAGCTGAAGCGCTTCTACCACTACCAGCGGAAGAAGGTAGCGGTGCTGGATTATGGCCGGGACAGTAAGGCCGCGGCGAAGGATTTTTTTGCCCGGCTCAGAGAACTGGATCGAGAAGGCGTGGAAGTAATCCTGGTACATGCGCTGCCAGAGGAGGAGCTGGGCTTCTCCGTCATGAACCGAATGCTCAAATCCGCAGGATATGATGTGATACACGTATAGGAGGGAAAGACGATGATTATTGCAATTGGATGCGATCACGCAGGATATCCTCTCAAAGAAGAGGTGAAGGCGAAGCTGATTGCGGAAGGACACGAAGTACTGGACGTAGGAACGGATTCCACCGAGTCTGTGGACTACCCGATTTATGGCAAAGCAGTAGGGGAAGCGGTGGCTTCCGGCAAAGCAGAGCGGGGCATCGCCATCTGCGGATCCGGAATCGGCATCTCCATTGCCTGCAACAAGGTGAAGGGCATCCGTTGTGCCCTCTGCACTTCCGTGGAGATGGCAGAGATGTGCAGAAGACACAACAACGCCAACGTCATCGCCATGGGTGCTAGAATGATTTCGAAGGAACTGGCTTTCGATATGATTGACACCTGGATGACTACGGAGTTCGAGGGTGGAAAGCACCTTCGCCGGATTAACATGCTGGAAGAAATTTAGAACCGAGGAATAGAGAACCGGAGGAAAATGATGGCAAAAGAAGGAAAGGTATATGTATTTGATCACCCGCTGATTCAGCACAAAGTTTCCCTGATGAGACGCACGGACACCACCGTCAAGGAGTTCCGGGAACTGGCAACGGAGGTGGCAACCCTGATGGGCTTCGAGGCTACCCGAGATCTGAAGCTCAAAGACGTAGAAATCGAGACTCCGATGTGTAAGACCACCGTTAAGATGTTGGATGGTGAGGATATTGCAATCGTGCCGATTCTGAGAGCGGGACTGGGCTTTGTAGACGGGATGCTGGCCCTGGTACCGAATGC
>JAUNEW010000031.1:2071-4342 GCA_030525365.1 Eubacteriales bacterium | reverse complement strand
TTCTGAGAGCGGGACTGGGCTTTGTAGACGGGATGCTGGCCCTGGTACCGAATGCGAAGGTGGGACACGTGGGCCTGTACCGGGATCCGGAGACCCACAAGCCGGTAGAGTATTACTGCAAGCTGCCGACTGACATCGAGAAGAGAGAGTGCTTCGTGGTGGATCCAATGCTGGCAACCGGCGGAAGTGCCATTGCGGCCATTGATTTCATCAAGAAGAGAGGCGCCACCAACATCAAGTTCATGTGCCTGATTGCAGCACCGGAGGGAATCGATGCCCTTCACGCAGCGCATCCAGACGTGGACATCTACGTGGCAGCCAAGGACGAATGCCTGAACGAAAACGCCTACATTCTGCCAGGCCTGGGCGATGCGGGAGATCGCCTGTACGGAACGAAGTAGCGGAGAACTTCGGAAATTTCCGGCCCGAAAGTGAACGGAATGGAGCCGGTAAAAGAAAATATTATCCGTTGAAAGCGGCCGGACGGGGCTGCTTTTAACGAGTGTGATGTATGGTTATTTAAAAAGAGGATAATACGCATATTTCTAACCAATATGAATAGAAGCCCAGAGTGCAGCAATGCACCCCGGGTTTTCTGTTCCCCTAAATTTCATGTTTTATGGAGGAGATCATGAAAGGATACATCACAGACAAAACCAAGCTGCGCCGAAGAGTATTCGAGGAGGTGGCGCGCCTCGCCTACGAGGGAGGGGGTCCGGAGGCCCTGGATGACCTGCCTTACAAAATCATCTCGGGAGAGGATGAACCCTTCCGAGACAGCATTTTCCTGGAGCGGGCCATCATCGGGGAACGCCTAAGAGTGGCCATGGGCATGTCCCTTCGGAAAATCAACGAGCACGCCAACACATCCAAAGGCGTGGATGAAAGCATGATTGCGGAGAAATACTACGAACCGCCCCTCATCGACATCATTCGCTTCGCCTGCAACTGCTGCCCAGATGGGGTGACGGTGACCAACGGATGTCAGGGTTGTCTGGAACATCCTTGCAAAGAGGTGTGCCCGAAGGATGCCATCACCATTCAGAAAGATGGCCATTCCGTTATCGATCCAGACAAGTGCATCAAGTGCGGGCGCTGCATCCAGGCCTGCCCTTTCAGCGCAATCGTGAAGCAGGAGCGGCCATGTGAGAAAGCCTGCGGCATCCATGCAATCCACAAGGATGCCTATGGTCATGCGGAAATCGACCAGGAGAAATGCGTGTCCTGCGGAATGTGCCTGAACAGCTGCCCGTTCGCCGCCATCGTGGACAAAGGGCAGATCTACCAGACTATCAAAGCCATTCAAAGTGACAGCCCGGTTATCGCCATGGTGGCGCCTTCTGTAGCAGGGCAGTTCGGTAAGGGCTTGACGGACACGAAGATGAAAGAAGCCTTTGGACAGTTGGGATTCTCCGACGTAGTGGAAGTAGCGGTGGGGGCGGATCTCTGTACCATCCAGGAAGCGGAGCACTTCCTGCACGATGTACCGGAGAACCTGCCCTTCATGGGAACCAGCTGCTGTCCAGCCTGGTCTATTATGGCGAAGAAGGAGTTCCCAGAATACGCTGGCACCATTTCCATGGCTTTGACGCCTATGGTGCTAAGTGCCCGACTGGTGAAGAAACTGCACCCAGAATGCAAAGTGGCCTTCATTGGACCTTGCCTCTCCAAGAAGCAGGAGGCCAGCCGCCGCAGCGTGAAGAGCTACGTGGATTTCGTGTTGACCTACGAAGAAGTGGCCGGAATGTTCGAGGCCAAGAATGTGGATTTCGGTTCCATTGAAGAAGGGGACGAACTTCGCCGGGCCAGCAGTGATGGATACGGATTCGCCAAAGGTGGTGGTGTTGCAGAAGCGGTCAAGAATCGAATCCACGAAATCGACCCAGAACGGGAAGTGCTTCTGGAACGGGCTGAAGGGCTGTCGGAGTGCAAGAAGATGATGATGCGTGCCAAGGCGGGAAAACTGAACGGTTACCTGCTGGAGGGAATGGCCTGCCCGGGAGGGTGCATCGGTGGTGCGGGAACGATGCTTCCGCTGAAGAAGGCAGAGTACCAGCTGGGGGTCTCCATGGAAGAGGCGAAGGTGAACCACGGATCCGAAAGTCGCTACGCGGACATGCTGCCGGGACTGGAGCATCTGGACGAGGAAGTAGCCCGGATTCAGCAGGATGTTATCGCCCATGGCGATGACTAGAGCATTTCGATAAGATTTCTGTATTTCGTGGAAATCGACAAAAAACTTGTCGTATATTAAGAAAAACAAGATGGAAT
>JAUNEW010000031.1:0-1971 GCA_030525365.1 Eubacteriales bacterium | reverse complement strand
ATTTCGTGGAAATCGACAAAAAACTTGTCGTATATTAAGAAAAACAAGATGGAATATGTTGACACCCCACAAAGACTGTGATATATTCAAGTTAATCGTAATGTTTTTATACCAAAGAGGACGAGACAATGATTTTTATTCTTAAGAACCACGCACACAAGCAGGCCTACTATTACCTCTTCCAATAACTGAAGAGGTGATTTTGTTGCGATGTGAGTTCGGAAATCTTAGAACGAAATAATTAAGACTCCGCAGCAAAATGCTGTGGAGTCTTTTATTTTACAAGAACGATGTGGTAGAATAATTACATTGTTTCGGACAATATTATTAATGGGAAGATAGATTGAGAAGGAGAGGGAAAATGTTTCAGATTCCAGACAACGTAAGCAAGTACGACAATGTCTTTGATGTGCTGCAGGAGAGAGGCCTGATTGAACAGTGCACCAACCCGGAGGCTCTTCGGGATCTGCTGGGAAGAGAGAAGATTAAGTTCTACATCGGATTCGACCCGACTGCGAACTGCCTGCATGTAGGACACTTTATCCAGATTATTATCATGCTGTACATGCAGAAGTACGGCCACACTCCGGTAGTTCTTCTGGGCGGTGGTACCGGTGAGGTAGGCGACCCTTCCGGAAGAAGTGACATGCGTCAGGTGATGACCATCGACACCATCGATGAGAACTGCCGCGCATTCAAGAAGCTGTTCGAGCGCTTCTTCGAGTTCGACGATGACTGGAAATACGAGGGCAACGGCGGTGTATACGTTCCGGGTCACCAGAACAGAGAGCCAATGCCGGGTAAAGCAGTCAGCGTCAACAACGCAGAGTGGATCCGGAAAGCAAAGTACACCGAGTTTGCAAGAGAAATCGGAACCCAGTTCAATGTAAACACCATGCTGAGAGCGGAGTGCTTCAAGAGCAGAATGGACAGAAACGAAGGCCTTTCCTTCTTCGAGTTCTGCTACATGACGCTGCAGGCTTACGACTTCATGGTTATGGCAAGAGACTTCGACCTGAAGGCACAGTTCGGTGGTAACGACCAGTGGTCCAACATTATCGCCGGCGTGAACCTGACCCGTAAAGCTTGCGATAAGGAAGTATACGGTATGACTTTCGGCCTTCTGACCAACAGCGAAGGCAAGAAGATGGGCAAGACCGCGAAGGGTGCCCTCTGGCTGGATGAGAACCGAGTATCGCCATACGAGTTCTTCCAGTACTGGAGAAACGTCAACGACGCAGACGTGAACAAGTGCCTGCGTATGCTGACCTTCCTGCCGATGGAAGAAGTCAATAGACTGTCCGCACTGGAAGGTGCAGAAATCAACAAGGCAAAGGAAATCCTGGGCTACGAAGTCACCAAGCTGGTTCACGGTGAAAAGGCTGCACAGGAAGCCCTGGAGGCATCTCGCCACGTATTCACCGCAGGAAATGCAGCAAACGCTGACAACATCCCAACGGTGGAGATGGCGCGTTCGGTATTTGAAGGCGAAGGCATTGGCCTGGCTGCACTGGCGAAGGAACTGAAGCTAGTGTCCAGCAACAGCGAAGCGTTCCGCATGATTGAGCAGGGCGGCTTCAAGATCAACGACGAGAAGGTTGTAGACAGAAAGCACCAGGTTACCCTGGACGACTTCAAGGATGACAAGGTCATCATCCAGAAGGGTAAGAAGAAGTTCGTGGCTGTGGTAATTAAGTAACGCAAGGACGGCAAATCCGCTTAGGTCCTCGTCGCAGACAATCGCAACGGAAATAAAAAGAGACTTTCGGGAGAGGGCAAAACAGTTGCCCTCTCCAAGCGAAAGTCTCTTTTTTATTTCCGGCGATTGTGGCTGCTCCTGCGGAAAACAGCGGATTCGCTGGCCTTGCGATTCGGTGTGTGGAGTTCATCACGATTATATTGTTGATCGACCAAAACATAAACCTGCATCTGTCAGCAACTGCTTGACAACGAGACTCTCGGAGCATGCGA
>JAUNEW010000122.1 GCA_030525365.1 Eubacteriales bacterium | reverse complement strand
TTTTCTTTCGGGTCTCCCTTGGCTTCTCGGGAGGCCGTCATGTAGTATGAAAAAATGATTACTGGCTTTGATTACTTCTTCTCCAGAACAGTTCCCTTGCGGAATCCTTCTACCGACTTCATGTTTTTCATGAGCAGGTAGTAGATAACACCGGTCGGAATGGTTGCGGTGAAGAAGGACAGGTCTACGTTCAGCAGTCCGATGATTGCACCAACGATGGTTGCGATGATGGCTGCCATGTTCACACCCTTCTTGGATCCGTTGTCATCGTACAGATCCTCCAGCTGTTCCTGAGTGAACTTTCTTCTGTGAAGAATGAAGAAGTCAACAATCAGTACAGCGAAGATTGGAGCGAAGAATGCAGAGTAAATCTTAACGAACAGGGACAGTCCTGCTGCGGAGCTGTCGTTGGTCAGAATCCATGGGCAAGTTGCAACTGCCAGGATACCGATCAGGATTACTGCGGTCTTGTGCTTCATCTTGAAGGTGTCCATGAATACATATGCTGGCGGAATTACGTTACTTGCCAGGTTCGTGGACAGCTGTGCGAAGATGATGAATGCCAGGGTTACAACCAGGATTGCCTTGTTGTCAACCATCTCAGCGAATGCGTTGATTGGGTTTGCAATTCCGGTAGCAGTGGATGCCATTGCACCGATGATTCCCAGCATTACAGTTGCAGGAACCATTGCCATGAAGTAAGAGAATCCTCTTACCGGAGCGCTGTAGCCCTTCTTCATTTCTCTGGAGTAGTCGGATGCGTTCAGCATTACTGTGGTACTGTTACCGAAGAATGCGATGATGGCTGCAACAAATGGCAGGCCCCATGTTCCAGACTTGTGCATCAGGTTTGCAGAAATTACATCCCACTGTGTGGTCAGGCAGATGTACAGCAGGTAAATCATAGCGAATACGATTACGGTTCCGCCGATGTTGCCGACCCACTTAGCACCCTGGAATCCCTTGATGGAAAGCAGAATCTGGATTACCTGGAATACGATGAACCACAGCCAAATGTTGTCATAGCCGAATATCAGCTTAACAATGTTGTTGATTGCAGCGCCGCCTAGCCATGTCTGGTAGCCGTACCATACGATAGCCGGAAGTCCTCTCAGCATGGACGGAAGGATGTTACCCTTCGTACCATAGGCACTCTTCAGATGTACAGAATACGGTGCACCAGTGGTGTAACCGAACTGGTCGTTCATTGCGATTCCGATTACCAGAATGGTGGAACCAATCAGTACTGCCAGGAAGAGCTGAAGCAGGTTCAGACCGGTCTCTACCTGTGCGGAACCCATTGCCAGGGTTCCGATGGAGATGCATCCACCCAGCCAAAGCATGGTGTTGGATCCCCAGTTCATGGATCTCTTTTCCCAAGGAATCGGGCGAATGCTGTCGTCCTGTTTCTGCTGGACAACTTCCTGATTCTTTTCGTTGCTCATTGAATATTTCTCCTTAATAATTAAAACTATATCTATCTAATCTCCGTCCCAATGGATGCGAAGACTATTTAGCCGGTGTTACGTACTCGCCGTATCCCTTTGCTTCTTCCACGTACATGCCGTCCTTCGCAACAACCTTTCCGCGGATAACGGTGCAAGTTGGAGCACCCTTTCCTTCGAATCCATCGAAGCAGCTTACGTGGCCCTTGGTGAAGAGCTTGTCCTGCTCACACTTCCATGCCTTCTCTGGATCAACGATAACTGCATCTGCGTCGAATCCCAGCTCGAAAGCACCCTTCTGTCCATAGAATCCGAAGATCTTTGCTGGATTGTAATCCATTACCTTCGCAATCAGAGTTGGGCTCAGCTTCTTCTGGTGTACTACCATGTCGAACATCATCGGCAGGAAGTACTGGATGGAGTTCAAACCGCCCCATGCCTTCCAGATGTCTCTGGTCTCATTGTCCTTCTCCTCGTCTGCGGCCGGAGAGTGGTCACTGCCTACGCAGGAAAGTGTTCCGTCCAGAACATAATCCCACAGCTTCTCCATGTCCTCTTTCTTTCTCATCGGAGGTGTGCACTTCGCCGGAGCTCCTTTTTCAAATACAAAGTCCTCGGTGAGTCCCAGATAATGTGGGCAAGTCTCTGCAGTGATTGGCAGTCCTTCGTGCTGTGCGTCCTTGACAATCTGTGCAACCATCGGATGGCTTACGTGGCAGATATGAACTCTTCCACCGGTCGCTCTTGCCATATCGATGACATTCTTGGTTGCAACGTACTCAGTCCATACGTCGTGAGAATCCAGGAATGCGCGAATCTTCTCGTCTCTGCTGAGGCCTTCCTTCGCCTTTGCTTCCTTCTCTCTCTCCAGAACCTGACCATACTCTTCGCAGTGGAAGCCGCACAGTGCGTTGTAAGGCTTGAGAATCTCCAGTGCTTTGCGGACATTTCCCAGGTTCACGGTTGGGAACAGCGGTCCGTTCGGGCAAGTGAATCCTTTGAATGCAGCAACTCCCAGCTTCTGCAGGTCTTCCAGGTCTGCCATGTTATTCTTCACGGAATCCTCGGAATCATCGAAGTCACCAACCAGTCCGCCCCAGAGACCGAAGTCTACATAGGAATGCTTGCTGATTTTTCCCATCTTGAGATCAAAGATTTCTTTGTTCATCAGAGAAGGATCGTTGTTCAGCGGCATATCAATCAGTGTGGTGCATCCAGCAACTGCCGCGGCTCTGGAACCGGTCTCGAAATCTTCACGATACTCGAATCCTGGCTCGTTCAGGTGTGCGTGGCAGTCGATGATTCCTGGATATACCAGGTTTCCTTCTGCATCAATAACTTCTTTCGCTTCCACCTCAGTTCCCGGTGCCAGGAAAGCTGCGTACTTTCCGTCCTGTACTGCAATCTCAGCAGCATAGATGCGGTCCGGAGTAACTAGGCGGCCATTCTTGATTAATAAATCGTACATGATGTATCTCCTTTCATCATTCCTGATCAAGAATTAATTTTGTTAAATATGTGATTGAATTTTGGTCAACCTTTATTTATCAATTTTCACATAAATGATACATTAATTACACATTGATTGCAAGCATTTAAAAAAAATACATTCACCCTGAAACATTATGTTTTTGTATACTTTCAGCAGATTTTGAGGGCGTTTTCAACCCATTTTGTTCTGTCACACAAGTGTCTCCCGTTTTTTTCTTTTACAGGCTAAAAATAAGCCGGGCTAACGCCCGGCCTTTCGATTCATTTATCGGTTTCCGATGAATGACCAAATAATTTTAAT
>JAUNEW010000121.1 GCA_030525365.1 Eubacteriales bacterium | reverse complement strand
ACCTGATTGTCATATTGTCCGTGAATATCCACCATCGCTCGGCAGAAATTCCGGAGCTGCACCAGCGTGACCATCTCTCCGTTCAGCTTGGAAATACTTTTTCCAGAGGCCATCAGCTCTCGGATGATGATGACGTCCTCGCCCTCCATAGTTCCGGCAATTTGAATGACCGCCTTCTTCGCACCTCGGCGAATCATGGAGATGTCTGCCCGACCGCCCAGTGCGGTGTGAATGGCTTCCACCAGCACGGATTTGCCGGCACCGGTCTCACCGGTGATGATGTTCAGCCCCTCTGACAAGTCGAAGGACAGGTGTTCAATGGTGGCAAAGTTATCAATTACGATACGGTTAAGCATTGCGGTTCCTCTTCGAAATCATGGTGTTGAAGAAATCTAGAATTTCTGGCACATTGTCTTCTTCGTCCACAATAATGAGCATAGTGTTATCTCCGGCAATGGAACCCACCACGTGGTCTAGCTCTAAGCAATCAATGGCTTCCGCCGCTGCATTGCCGCAACCGGACAGGGTCTTGACCACAATCAGGTTACCGGCGTGGCTGGTGGAGATAATGGTTTCTCGGAAAATCTTGATGAATCGTTCAGAAATCGGCTGTTCATCGTACTTTCCCACTGTATATTTATACTTTCCATTGGCTGCCAGTGCTTTCACCAGCTGTAGCTCCTTAATGTCTCTGGAAATGGTAGCCTGAGTGACGGAGAACCCTTCCTTGTTCAGTAAATCCTGAAGCTGGTCCTGTGTCTCCACATCGTTATTGGAAATAATCTCAAGAATTTTGTTCTGTCTGGAATATCTCATGCGGATCCCTCCCATCAAAATAGTAAAGTCATTATATCATAGTTGTCCCGAAAATGCATAAAAATTTATTTTTGTGTATATTATTTATAAACTTGTGGAAAGTTGTGGAAAGCCCCCAGAATAGACAAATACAGGGTTTTTTGGTAAAATACCACGAGGAGTTAATATAGATAATATGAGAATACTAGGAATCGATCCGGGATATGCCATCATGGGTTATGGAATCCTGGACTACAACGGGAACCGTTTCAAAGCCGTCGACTACGGATCCATTGAAACGGAGGCCCATACACCGATGCCTTTGAGACTGAGTCAACTTTACGACGGACTGAACGAAGTCATTCAGAAGTATCAGCCGGAAGAGGCATCCATAGAAGAACTTTTTTTTAACAGTAACACCACAACGGCGATCAAGGTCGGAGAGGCCAGAGGGGTCGCCTTACTTGCGTGTGAGAAAAACGGATTGAGTGTGTCGGAATACACACCGCTTCAGATTAAACAGGCACTGGTGGGATACGGCCGGGCGGAGAAGAAGCAGGTGCAGAATATGGTCAAGGTGATTCTGAACCTGCCGGAGGTACCGAAGCCGGACGATACTGCCGACGCGGTGGCGGCGGCCATCTGCCACGCTCATTCCAGAAATAACAGGGTGATTCGATGATTAGACATATTACAGGAAAATATCTTTATTATGAGAAGGGTTCCATCGTGGTGGAGACCGGCGGCGGAATCGGATTCCGCATTCACGTGGCGGATACGTCACCTTTGCTGAATTCCAGAGAGGGAGATACGGTAAAATTATTTACCTACATGCAGGTGAAGGACGACGGAATGGCGCTGTACGGGTTCTCTGAACGGGATGCGCTGACCCTGTTTGAACAGCTGATTCAGGTGAACGGTGTGGGACCGAAGGCGGCGCTGGCCATCATGTCCATCGGTTCTGTGAACCAGATTAAGATGTATATTTCCCACAAGGATGCCAAATCCATTGCTAAGGCTCAAGGTGTGGGGAAGAAGACGGCGGAAAGAGTCATTCTAGAATTGGCGGATAAGGTGAGCGCGGTTCCGATGTCCGGCGAAGAGATGGTGGAAGCGGCCGCGGTGACCTTCTCGGATGAGAAAAACAATGCGGTGGTGGCGCTGACTACTTTGGGGTATACCAAGGCAGAGGCGGAGGAAGCCATCAGCCATGTGCCGGAGGAAGACTTGACCATTGAGGAATACATTAAGAAATCGCTGAAGTATTTGATGTAGGCGATTGGAATTTAGAATTTTGAAGAAAGAAGAAACGATAATCTATGGAAGAACAGATTACATCGACGAAGGTTCAGCCAGCGGACATGGATGGCGAGCTGAAGCTGAGACCCCAGTACTTAAGCGAGTACTGCGGCCAGTCCGCCAGCAAGGAAAACCTTTCCATATACATTGAAGCGGCGAAGATGAGAGGCGAAGCACTGGATCACGTGCTTTTCTACGGCCCACCGGGACTGGGAAAGACCACGCTGGCAGGCATTATCGCCAATGAGCTGGGGGTGGAAATCAAGGTTACCTCCGGTCCGGCCATTGCCCGCGCCGGCGACCTGGCGGCGATTCTCACGAACCTGAATGAGAACGACGTGCTTTTCATCGACGAGATTCACCGGCTGAACCGGTCGGTGGAAGAAGTGCTCTACTCCGCCATGGAGGATTACGCATTGGATATCGTCATTGGCAAAGGCCCATCGGCTAGGTCCCTTCGAATTGACCTGGCCCACTTCACGTTGATTGGAGCCACCACCCGGGCAGGCAGCTTGTCGGCACCTCTTCGGGATCGATTCGGAATCATTTGCAAATTCGATTTCTACACCACGGAGGAGCTGAAGGAGATTCTCCGGCGTTCCGCCCACGTGATGAACATTCACATTGACGAAGAGTCCCTCCAGGAGCTGGCCATGCGTTCCAGAGGAACTCCGCGAATCGCCAACCGAATGCTCAAAAGAGTACGGGACTTCTCTGAAGTCATCCAGGACGGCAATGTGGATATCGACATCACGAGGAAGGCACTGGATGCTTTGGGGGTGGATTCCTTGGGACTGGAGAAACTGGACCGGGAGATTCTCACCACCATTATCAAGGGATTCGGCGGCGGCCCAGTGGGAATCGAGACCATCGCTTCGGCTATCGGCGAGGAACGGGTCACTCTGGAAGATGTGAACGAACCCTACCTCATCCAGTCGGAACTGATGTACCGGACTCAGAAGGGCAGGATGGCCTCCCGGAAAGCCTATGAGCATCTGGGGCTGCTGTCGCTCTATGACCCGAAGTAGTCCCGACGCAAATTAGCACACCTGTAAGAACAGGCGCAATCGACAGAAATCAACCATCTGGAAAGGAATATTATGAAACTAGAAGATTTTGACTATAACTTACCGGAAGAATTAATCGC
>JAUNEW010000120.1 GCA_030525365.1 Eubacteriales bacterium | reverse complement strand
TTACAATATCTATATCGTGGTAATGTCAATCCCACGAAAAAAATGATTGACCCATCATTGATAGAAATAATGACAAAAGGAGTACAATTTGATTATTGCAAAACCAACCAAGAACCTTACGGGTATTACCCTAGAGGGTGAATTTGATGATTTCTATGAAATTGTAGACTGTATTTATCGAATGACGGGAGTTTCAGATAGTTACGATGACCCATACTGGGGAGTCAAAAACAGGTTGTTAGGCATTTGTTATGAAATTCGCCACGCATATCAAGGTGACCGAAATGTAATCCTTACGGAGAATGGTGTGTATAAAGAATTAATGAAACAGAATTCCATGATTTTGCCTCAGAACAACGTACATTTTTCTGTAGAGATTCTGTTCCCAGAGGCCGTGTTTGTGGCATTGTCAGTATCGGAGCTTTATGTGTTCGGTCATAGGTATTATAAATCTCGCGCGACGAAACGGGAAGAGGATCGAGGACTTCGGACATCGCGTTATTCGAACTACGTAAGAGATCAGGCTCTTTTGGATTTGCTTAGCGCAACGATTCTGCAGGCCTTGGCCGATGTAATCGGTGACGATGAATTGGAGAAACTTCTGAAGTATCGTACGAGAAGTTATGATATGGATGATTTGTTTTTGCACTATGTAACGCATTATATAGATAAGTGCAATATTGAGTATTTGAAGACAGTTCCGGAAAAACGCAAGGATAAACTTCGAAATATCGCAAAGCGTATTGTTCAGAAGCCAGCTTCTTACGAGAAAATGAAGATGGAGCTAGAGTATGCGGCTCAAGAGTATGATTGCAGTATTTATGAGCTGTGTGATCCGAAACTGGAATATCCGGAAAATATAGAGTGGTAGAACGGAGTAAGTTGTCGGCAAGAGTATACGTTTCAATATATGAACCGCATCACAGGAGGCGATCCGGATTATAAGATGAGTCTCCTGCTTGCTTTTACCGGGGTAAAAAGAAATATTGCCGATCCCTGGTATACCGGCAATTTCGACGAAACGTTCCGCGATGTCTGGGAAGGATGCGAGGCGCTCCTTCGGACGCTGGGATACTAGCATTCTAATAAACCGTTTACATTATCAGTAATGCTTTACAGGATGGAGATTCTCCCATATAATGGGACGCAAGAAAGCAATCCTAAAGAAATTAACTAACGGAGGTGCGAGGATGAAACTGATTACACTTGAAACTTATCCGGGAAGAAATTACGAAGTGCTGGAGATGGTAAAGGGTACGGTGGTGGAAAGCAAGAACATCGGTCGGGATTTCATGGCGGGCATGAAGACCATTGTGGGCGGTGAGATTGCTGGATACACGGAAATGATGGATGACGCCAGAAGAGTGGCGGTGGAAAGGATGATTAAGGAAGCGGAGGCTTTGGGTGCCGATGCCATCATCGGACTTCGATTCGGTTCTTCGGCCATTATGCAGGGAGCCGCAGAGATGCTGGCTTACGGGACGGCCATCAAGTTCATCGACTAATTGGGAATACATTGAATAGAATCCATCTTTGTCGGGTAGCAATTATGTTACCCGATTTTTTATTATATAAGTCCGGCCGTTAAATCATAAAAATGTCAAATTGCAGAATTATTCGCTCATGAAAATGTGGGAATTCAAGAAAATTCGCTCATAAAAATGTAAAACTCCCTATTGACCGATAGTAACTACCGTCGTGTAACATAGGGATGTCTCGGGAAATGAATGCCTTCTAGGCATAATTTCCCATGAGAAACAGGTATTCGTAATCCGGAAATAAAGCGATTATAATACCTGTAACAACATCATTTACAGAACATTACAGTAACGAAAGGAGTTCCAATGAAACGAATTAAGCAATTTCTAGCGGTATTCTTGGGGACATGTATGATTCTCACACTAGCAGCCTGCGGAAATTCCAGTGATTCGGCATCCGATACAGAGTCGAATACAGTAGCTTCGAAGGACACCAAAGCCATCGTCGTTTATTTCTCTGCATCCGGCAACACGGAACGGGTGGCCAAAGATATCGCAGGTTTACTGGAGGCAGATACCTTCCAGTTAATACCGAAGGATCCGTATACTGAAGAAGATTTAGACTGGAATCAGGATGGCAGTCGGGTGAACAAGGAACACGAAGACGAATCCGTTCAGGACATTCCTCTGGAGAAGGACACACCGGACAACTGGGATGATTACAATACGGTTTTCCTGGGATATCCTATCTGGTGGGGTGATGCAGCATGGCCGGTGAATGAATTCGTGAAGAACAGTGATTTTAGCGGAAAGACAGTCATTCCATTCGCCACTTCTGCCTCTTCTGGAATCGGGGACAGCGGTTCCAATCTGGCAAAGATGGCAGGAACCGGTACCTGGAAAGATGGCAAACGCTTCCCATCCGGAGCGTCCGAGTCCAAGGTCACCGATTGGGTGAAGAGCCTGGGATTGTAAAAGAAGTTTATGTATCTTCAGAAATACACGATTAACCCTTGATCTAAAGTCAGCTCTAGGTGCTACCATTAGGTAAAAGGAATTACACGTATGCAAATTTGTCCGGAGGCACCTTCGGAGCCATCAAAGAAATCTGACAGTAGAAATGCCGGAAGTGCTTGCGGGCAGAAAAACTGCTTTTACAGAAGAAGGAGGACGAGATGTTAGGAAATTTTGAATATTGCAATCCGACGAAGCTGTACTTCGGAGAGGATTCTCTCCAGTATCTGAACAAGGAACTGCCGAAGTACGGGGAGAACGTGGTACTGGTATACGGCGGCGGCTCCATCAAGAAGAACGGAATCTACGACGATGTGATGGAGATTTTGAAGACCAACGGTAAGAACGTAGCGGTGATTTCTGGCGTAATGCCGAACCCGACTGTGGACAAGCTGTACGAAGGAGTAGAGATTGCCAGAAAACACAACGTGGACCTGTTGCTGGCAGTGGGAGGCGGTTCCGTCTGTGACTATTCCAAGGCGGTTTCCGTATCCGTTCACTGCGACAAGGATCCGTGGCAGGAATATTACATTGACTTCAAGGAGCCAGAGTGCGAAACCGTTCCAGTGGGTTGCGTGTTGACCATGGTGGGCACTGGTTCCGAGATGAATGCCGGTGCGGTAATCACCAACCCGAAGACCAAGCAGAAAATCGGTCACGTGTTCCAAGATGAGAAGATTATGCCGAAGTTCTCCATCCTGAATCCGAGATACACTATGACCCTGCCGAAATATCAGATGGTATCCGGAA
>JAUNEW010000030.1 GCA_030525365.1 Eubacteriales bacterium | reverse complement strand
ATCCACTCCGACTGCGCGAAAGACCTTGCAGTGGTGGCTCAGAACCGCCAAACCCTGGGAATCTGAGCCACCGAATCCACTCCAATCGCGCCGAAGACCTTGCAGTGGTGGCTCAGAAACGGCAAACCCTGGGAATCTGAGCCACCGAATCCACTCCGACTGCGCGAAAGACCTTGCAGTGGTGGCTCAGAACCGCCAAACCCCAGGAACGAGCAACACAAAACCGGCCTGGCCTAGATTATCAAATCTAGGCTCAGGCCGGTTTAACGTAATCGCTATAGTTGTTCGTTTTCCTTAGCACAAGAACTTTCGCTTTAGCAAGCTCTTACTTTTCGCGCCTTACGCTTCCATCTCCTTCAGGAACACTTCCTGCATATCGCAAGCCAGCTGGATGCCGTGCTTCTTGAAGATGCTGTTCAGTGCAGCCAGGACTGGAGCCACCTTGTAGGTGTGGGCGTTTTCGCCCATGTGTCCGATTCGAACAACGGTGTCGGCCAGAACTCCGTAGGAGCCGGAAATCAGGATGCCGTAGTCATCTTTCAGTTCGCTCAGGAGTTCTGCAACGGTAAGACCCTCTGGAACCACGAATGCGGTAACCGTGTTGGCAAAACCACTTTCGAGGTATAGCTGGATGCCGGCGGTGCGAAGGGCTTTGCGGCATGCCGCAGCAATCCGAGCATGTCGTTCGTAGGTCGTGTCCGCAATTTCGAAGTAATTGTCCAGTGCGGTGCGTAGTCCCTTAATGTCGCTGATCGGCATGGTGTATGGGAATTCGCTGTTGTAGTAATTTCTGTATGCCAGGATGTTGGCGTAGAAAGAAGCAATCGGCGTCTTCCGGTTCTCCATGGCTTCAAAGGCTCTATCCGATACCCAGATCATGGTCAATCCCGGAGGAGCGGAAAGGGCTTTCTGGGATCCGCCGCAGAGAATGTCGATGGCGGAATTGGAAAGATCCAGCGGTTCGCCGAACATGCCAGCAACGGAATCAGCAACCGTGAGAATTCCATAGGAAGAGAGGAGCTTGCTGATTTCCTCCACATCGTTCAGAATGCCGCTTGGGGTGTCGCAGTGAACCACAGTGGCATATTTGAAATCGCTGTCCTTCTTGAGGTATTCCGAAAGTGCCTCTACATCCACCGGGCGATGGTAATCTGTGGTGTAGAGAACCGGTTCGCCACCGTAGATGGAAACGAAATCCTTGAAACCCTCACCGAAGATACCGTTATCGATGACGAGAACCCGGTCCCCTGGTTCTGTCAGGGAAGCACAGGCGGCTTCCAGTCCCAGAATACCTTCACCACCGAGAATCAGTGCCTGATGGGAGTGGGTATTTGCAGCCTTTTCGAAAAGCTCACAAGTTTCTTTGTAATAATCGTAGAAATCTCTGTCCAGATCCGGATTCGTGCAGGGCAGGCTTCTGGCCATCCGCACCTTCTCCGATACTGTAACAGGACCTGCTGTCATGACGTTGTACATAACTGTCCTCCTTCGTTACTTATACAGATAATATTATGATTCACAACCGAGGGTAAATCAATATATATTTAACGGTAAAATCAAAACTGCAGCCTCCCGGAATTTCCGTGAGACCACAGTGTCAAGCAATATATTTTTAGCGGATTGCAGACGGAACCAGCTTGCGAAGCTGTGTAATGCAAATCAGCACGATGATTCCTGCAACGCCTACCTGAATAATGTTCCCTGGAATGGAACCAACCGGAGTGACCCAGCTTCCGTAGAGAACAACCTCCGCGAAATAGTAGCCCACAACCTTAATAATGATTGCCACGATAACGGAAAGTAGATCGTTCAGGAACATATTCTTGAACGGTTTCTTTTCCGAAATCAATCCGATAACATATCCCATGCAGCCCACGATGACGAATGTGAATGGCGCCCAAGCCGTCCAGCCGCTCATCAGGTCGAAGAGGGACATGCCCAGGGCACCAGCCCATGCGCCAGTCTTTCTGCCGAACAGCATGCCGGCAACGAACAGCGGAACATTGCCCAGGTGAATCAGACCACCGCTTCCCACCAGCGGCAGGCGAATGTTAATCAGCCAAGTGGCAACGAATGTTAATGCGATGAACAGCGCGGTGATAACCAGGTTGAAGGTCTTGGAGCGCTGTGCGACGTTAGATGTCTGTGTTGTATTCATATTGAACTCCTTTAATCATAAAACAATTTCGATTACAAGAATTCTACAACAAAGACTGCTACTATTAAATAAACAGATATAATAAATTCAATAGGTACAACCCGAAAGAAACCTATAAAGAATCCAAACTGCCCTTTTCCAAATCGTCAAATTCAATAAAGTACAGATTGCAGATGCGAATCCAGCCGACATAACGCACCCTTCTGAACACTTCCGTTACACTCGGGAAAATCACGGAATCCATACTAACAATTTAATTGGAATATATCCCCACACTGTGTTATCATTAATCTACCTAATAGGGGATATAAGAAATTTAAATTAATGAACCAAAGGGGGAGCGTGATGGAAAAGCAGGAAACTCTGACCATAATACGGAGAGCCCGTCCGAATGAGAAGGACCGCATTCTGGAGCTGGTGGGGGACGTGTTCGAAATCGAACAGGGAATTCCTCGGAATATGGACGATATTCCGGCGGAGAAATCGCCTCAGTGGTGGTGTATTGAGGTAAAAGAAAATCTGGTAGGGGCCATCGTTTCCTGGGAGGAACCAGACGGTGTGCATCTGGGACGCTTCGTAATTCACCCGAAGTACCGGCATCGTCACCTTGGAACTCACCTGCTCACTTCGGTCATCGGGTCCTTGTTCGCCCAGGGCTACCCTGCAGTTCGAGGGGATGCCCGGGACGTAACCCTTGAGATCATCCTCAAGATGGGAGGCCGGATTACCGGCGAACCCTACGAGTTCTATGGAAGCAACTGCACCCCATTTGTGGTGGAAAGAGCGGATTTCCAGAAGACACAGAGGCTCTAAGGATTCCAATAATAAGAGCTAAAAAAACATGCGCAGAGTCGGAAATCACCGGCCCTGCGCATGTTATTTTTACCGATTAACCTTCAATTTGAACCAGCTGCTTGGTTTCTCTCTCCGGCAGTGCCTCGGCCTTCGGAACGGTCAGGGACAGAACACCGTTGGCGAAGGATGCCTTGATGTTCTCGCCTTTCACTTCCTTGCCCACATAGAAGCGGCGCTGGCAGCTTCCGGTGTAGCACTCTTTGCGGATATATTTGCCTTCTTCCTTCTCTTCCTGATTCTCCTGATGGGAAGCGGATACGGTCAGATAACCGTCGTCCACGGAAACCTCAACGTCTTCCTTATCATAGCCCGGCAGCTGCAAGTCCAGCTCGTAGGACTGATCCAGCTCCTTCACATCGCACTTCATTGCGGTTGGCATGTAGCTTCTTCTTACTGGAGCATCAAAGAAATCATCGAAAAAATCATCATTTGTAAATACACTAGGTAGTAACATTGTTAAATCCTCCTTATGAATAATATTTCTTAATCTAAGGAGAACTGGTGGAGTCTTTCGGGGAAACACTCCGAATTGGAACTCATCGGTTCTCTCTGTAACCTCTTTCCGATTACAGTTATGTTATAACGCTTTTTGTTAGCACTGTCAAGCGATGAGTGCTAATTCGAATGTGAAGAGTTGGTGAAGTTGATCCAGGGGTAAAAAAATACGCCGGCTCACGCCGGCGCATCGTGCTATCTTACATTTCCGGGTGGAAGCGGAATCCCTCCGTCCTATTAGTAGTTCTCCGCGTGTACTTCGAAGTAGCTCTGAGGGTGTGCACATACCGGGCAAACTTCAGGAGCCTGGGTGCCCACCACAATGTGGCCGCAGTTCCGGCATTCCCATACTTTGACTTCACTCTTCTCGAATACCTGTGCGGTTTCCAGATTCTTCAGGAGGGCACGGTATCTCTCTTCGTGATGCTTCTCAATTTCGCCCACCAGGCGGAACTTCTCTGCCAGCTCCGGGAAGCCTTCTTCCTCCGCGGTCTTTGCGAATCCCGCATACATGTCTGTCCATTCGTAGTTCTCACCGGCTGCGGCGTCGGCCAGATTGGAATTGGTGTCACCGATTCCGGAAAGCTCCTTGAACCACATCTTTGCGTGTTCCTTCTCGTTCTCTGCGGTCTTCAGGAACAGGGCGGACATCTGTTCGTAGCCTTCCTTCTTCGCTACCGAAGCGAAATAGGTATACTTATTTCGCGCCTCCGACTCGCCGGAGAATGCAGCCTGCAGATTCTTCTCGGTCTGGGTTCCTGCGTATTTGTTTGCCATTGTGTTCACCTCTTTCTCATTCCACTCTGTGGATCAGGTTACAATTTATATACGCCATTTTAATAAGGGGCAGAGCAGAAAGTCAATCATAATTTCCAATGTGTAAAAAAATTTCACATTCAGAACGGAGAGGGGAAAGAAACATTTATCAGATATATCTTATATAATATTGAAAAATACAATTTTATCAGTTATAACTGATAAAATATAGAAATTACATTGCTTTGTCAGTTATAACTTGCTAGAATTAACGATAGAAAGGGAGGATTACAAGATGATCAAACGGGAATTGTATATGAAGCGTATTCGTCCTTTTATCGGAGGAGACCTGATTAAGGTGATGACCGGAATCCGCCGAAGCGGTAAGTCGGTCATGTTGGAATTGGTAAAAGAAGAATTACAGGAATCCGGAGTGAATCCGAATAAGTTCATATCCATCAACTTCGAAGACTTGCGGAACGCACCTTTGTGCACCGCAGAATCTTTGCATGAAGAGATCCTGAAACGGGCGGAATCCATGAGTGGAAAGGTTTATTTGTTTTTCGACGAGATACAGGAAGTGAAGGACTGGGAGAAGTGCGTCACTTCGCTTCGGGTTGCGCTGGACTGTGACATTTACATTACGGGATCCAATGCCAGATTGCTTTCTGGAGAATTGGCGACATATCTGGGCGGCCGATATGTGGAGTTCGTAATATATCCTTTCTCTTTCCGTGAATTTCTGGAAGCGTATCAACCGATTGCGCCTGATGCATCTTTGCAGCAGTGTTTCCAGAAATATCTGATTTCCGGAGGAATGCCTTATCTGTCGAATTTGAGGTATGAAGAGGAACCATCTCGTCAGTATCTGATGGATATATTCAATTCGGTTCAGCTGAAAGATATTGTTCAGCGGAATAAGGTAAGGGATGTGGATCTACTGGAGCGGATATTGGCATATGTTACCGCCAACGTGGGAAATACATTCTCCGCCTCATCCCTTTCGAAGTTCTTCCGAAGTGAGAATCGGTCCGTAGCCCCAGAGACTATTTTGAATTACATCCGATATTGCTGTGATGCCTATCTGTTCTATCAGGTTAAGAGGCAGGATGTACAGGGAAAACAGATTCTCGCCACCAACGAGAAGTATTATATTGCGGATCATGGTATTCGGGAAGCGGTCTTCGGAGGCAATATGCGAGATATCAATCTGGTTCTGGAGAATATCGTCTTTCTGGAACTGCTGCGCCGTGGATATGATGTGACGGTGGGGAAAAGCGGTGAGAAAGAAGTGGACTTTGTTGGAGAAAAGAAGGGGGAAAGAATCTATATTCAGGTAACCTACCTTCTGGCATCGGAAGATACCATTCAGAGAGAATTCGGAGTCTTTGGCAGTATCCAAGATAATTTTCCAAAGTACGTGGTGTCACTGGACGAGTTTGACATGAGTCGGAACGGAATTAAGCACCGAAACATACGGGATTTCTTACTACAGGATCAGTGGAATTAAGAATATGATTTGAGCGGAGCAGGCTTGGTTTGTCCTACAAACCGGCCTGTTTTAATATATGCACAAGAGACAACATATTTAGACAAAGAAGTGTGCACTGTCTGATTTTCGAACACAGGAGAGGATTTTGTCCATTGAAATGAAAACGTTAATCTTGTAACATCCTTTCATGTCAAAAGAGAGATAAAGAATGATAGAAAAGGGGGATGCTGCAATGAATAATGCATCGAAAACATTGAGTAAATTTGGAATTGAGCAAACCTTTAACTACGTCTACAAAGACCCAGACAAGAACATGCGGAAGCTAATGGACTGGGCAGACAAGTTCTCTAAGGGCGAGTTCGAGGCGCCACGGAGAGAAATTCGGAGAGCAATTGATGATCCGAATCATCCGTACCATGCTTACCTGCATAAGATTTTCAGCGAAGTGGATCCCCACGTAGCGAAAACATTGATTGCGAATTTCTTCATTAATGCGGTTCTGGACGGATGGAAGACGGAAGAAGAGTGTCGAAAGAAATACAACTGCAACATTCCGTGGGCTATTCTATTGGATCCGACATCGGCCTGCAATCTCCACTGCACCGGTTGCTGGGCGGCAGAATACGGTCACAAATTGAATCTGACGTACGACGAAATCGACGATATCATTCGTCAGGGAAAAGAACTGGGAATCTACATGTACATCTATACCGGAGGCGAACCTCTGGTGCGGAAAGAGGATTTGATTCGCCTCTGCGAGAAGCACGCCGATTGTGTGTTCCTCTGCTTCACCAACGCAACCCTGATTGATGAGAAATTCGCTGATGAAATGCTTCGAGTAGGAAACTTCGTTCCCGCCATTTCTTTGGAGGGATTCGAGGAAGCCACCGACGGCCGCCGCGGAAACGGGGTCTACCAGAAGGTGGTCAAAGCCATGAATCTTCTTCGCCGGAAGAAACTGGTCTACGGAATTTCCTGTTGCTACACCAGCGCCAACTACAGCTCCATCACTTCGGAAGCCTTCTACGATTCCATGATTGACCTGGGCGCTTATTTCGTCTGGTACTTCCACTACATGCCAGTGGGAAATGATGCAGCACCGGAACTGATGCCGACACCGGAACAGAGAATCGGTGTGTACGAAGCCATCCGGAAGTACCGCCGGGAGAAACCGCTGTTCGCCATGGATTTCCAGAACGATGCGGAGTACGTAGGCGGCTGCATTGCTGGTGGCCGGAGATATCTTCACATCAATGCCAACGGAGACATTGATCCTTGCGTATTCGTCCACTACTCCGATTCCAACATTCGGGAAAAATCCCTGCTGGAAGCCCTGCAGTCTCCGATGATGCAGGAATATCATCGGAATCAGCCATTCAATGAGAACATGTTCCGGCCGTGTCCGATGCTAGAGAATCCGGGAATGCTCCAGATGATGGTGAAGAAATCGGGAGCCCATTCTACGGACCTTCAGTCCCCAGAAAGCGCGGAGCACCTGTGCGGAAAGTGCGTACAGTATGCCGAGAACTGGAAACCGGCGGCTGACAAGCTGTGGGAGAAAAGATAAGACCGTTCATCCAAATCACATATAGCGAAAGGAGCCGTCCCATTCTGGGAAGCGGCTCCTTTTGTCGTTCCATATTCAATTATTCCATTACGGGGAAAAGCTGGTGCAGGTTCTGAGCGAACTCCACCAAATCGTAGGAAGCATTATCTTCCAGCCAGTCCAGAAGAATTCCGGTAAAGAGGCATTTGTAGCCGTGAATTAGAATTTCTCGTTCATCTTTCGGGAGTGCAGAAACGGACTCAAATCGTTCCATGTACATTCGAACGATGCTGTAACCCATTCGGTTCAAATCTGCCAGAAACGCGTCTTTGTGAATGGATTGGAATAGGTGCAGAAAAGCTTGCTTTCGCGCCATCATTTCCCGTGCCACATAGGCGAAGCAACTGATAGGAGTGGAATCTGCCCCGTATTTCGCCAAGACATCTTCAATCCAGTTCTCCACCGAGTCTACCATCAGCGTGGGAATATCTTGGAAGTGATAGTAGAAGGTGTTGCGATTCACGTGACAGAAATCCACAATCTCCTGTACAGTAATCTTGCTGTAGGGCTTTTCTTCCAGCAATTCCCAGAATGCAGTCCGAAGTATCTCCTTCGTATACACCATTACTTAACCTGGTACATTTCTCCAGCGTAAATCTTATCCGATGGAATCTTCTCGCCTACAGTCTCATTCCAGTCTTCTGGAGTAACGTCTTCCACCGATACGGAAAGCGCCTCTGCTGGGCATCCCAGGGTTTCCTGCGCACATTTCAGCAGCTTATCTGCCAGTGCTTTTTTCTTTTCGTCATCCCGTCCAGGAAACATCTTAACATTAATATGTGGCATAATATGCCTCCTTTCTCATCACAATAGCTCTATTAATCAGTATCCACTTTAAATCCCTTTCTGTCAACCGGATTTTTTTCGGCCACAGATGCATTTATTTCAAAAATTTTAAGTATGTGAAGATATCTTCACATAAAGGGTGTTGACATGGGCGCTAACCGGGAGTAATATATTCAAGAATTTTAGTTAAAATATTTTATTTAAATATTTATAACAACATCGAAAACAAACATACCGAAAGTTAGAACACCAAACACAGAACAAAGGAGAAATCAAAATGACATTCGACAGAGTAAAGGAAGTAATGATTGAAACACTGAGCTGCGACGAGGCAAAGATTACACCGGAGGCATCCATTGCCGAGGATCTGAAAATCGACTCCCTGGATGCGGTAGAGCTGGTAATGGCACTGGAGGACGAGTTCGGTGTGAAGATTCCGGACACCGAGCTGCCGAACATGAAGCTGGTAAGCGACGTGGTTGTTTGCGTGGAGAAGTATCAGTAGGTGCCGAGATGGAGAATCAGGAAATCGTCAGAGAACTTCTGCATGAATTCAAGAACTCCGATTTGACGGCCCTGGAGATGGAGACGGCGGATTTGAAGCTGCGACTGGGAAGAGGCAATGTGGAATTTCCGGAATCCTCCGATGAGCCACTAGTGGCGCGGAATATCCCGGCAGCGGAGAAGCTGGAGAATCCAGAGAATCCGGTAAAAGAAGCCGGTACCCCAGAACCTGCCGGCAAATCGGAAGAAGTGATACACAAAGAGAACTCATGGGAGGAAATCAAAGCTCCTTTGGTGGGAACTTTCTATGCCGCACCGTCGCCAGAGGACGAACCCTACGTGAAAGAAGGACAGAAAGTGGCGAAGGGAGATACGCTGTGTATCTTAGAGGCCATGAAGATGATGAATGAGCTGACCGCTCCTTACGACCTGGTGGTTCGGAACATTCTAGGCGTGAACGGAGAGATGGCGGAATACAATCAGGTGCTTTTCGAGGTGGAGAAATGTTAAAGAAAATCCTGGTGGCCAACCGGGGAGAGATAGCGGTTCGGGTTATTCGGGAATGTCAGGATAACGGTATCCCTGCTGTGGCGGTGTATTCCGAGGCAGATCGGGATTCCCTGCACACCCTGATTGCTGACGAGGCGGTGTGCATCGGACCGGGAAATCCCACGGAAAGCTATCTGAATATGAACAACATCCTTCAGGCAGCCCTGTCCACCGGTTGCGATGGAATCCATCCCGGATTCGGCCTTCTGTCGGAGAATGCGAAATTCGCTGACTTGTGTCGAGAGAACGATATCAAATTCATCGGCCCGGACGGAGACACTATCTCGAAGATGGGCGACAAATCCACGGCCCGCCAGATGATGATGGCGGCAGGGGTTCCAGTGGTTCCCGGATCCGACGGTGCGGCGGAAAGCACCGAGGAAGCCCTTCGAATCGCAGAAGAAATCGGATACCCAGTGCTGGTCAAAGCTTCCGCCGGTGGCGGCGGAAGGGGGATGCGCCGGGCGGATTCCAGTGAAGAGCTGCCGGAAGCCATGAAGCAAGCCCGAATGGAAGCGGAAGCGGCCTTCGGCGACGGCACGGTGTACCTGGAGAAGCTGATTCTGAATCCGAGACACATTGAAGTCCAGGTGCTGGCGGATCAGCAGCATCACGTGATTCACCTGGGGGAGCGAAACTGCTCCATCCAGCGGCGAAATCAGAAGATGCTGGAAGAAGCCCCCGCCTTCGGACTCCGTTCGGAGACAAGAACGAAGATCTGCCAGGCTGCGGTGCTGGCGGCAAAATGCTGCGACTACGAAGGGGCCGGAACCGTGGAGTTCGTGATGGATTCCCAGGAACACTTCTATTTCATCGAGATGAACACTCGAATCCAGGTGGAACACCCGGTGACGGAGATGGTGACGGGAATCAACATCGTCGGCGAACAGATTCGCATCGCCTCTGGAATTCCTCTCCGGTATACCCAAGAGGACGTGCAAATGAAAGGACACGCCATGGAATGCCGGATTTGTTGTGAAGATCCGCTGAATAATTTTAGCCCTTGTCCCGGGAAGGTGGATTTCGTCCACTTCCCATCTGGATTCGGAACTCGGGTGGAAAGCGCTTTGTACAGCGGTGCGGTTATCAGCCCGTATTACGACTCCATGGTGGCCAAAGTCATCACCCTGGGCGAAAACCGGGTGGAGACGGTGCGGCGGATGCGCCGGGCCCTGGGGGAGACGGTGATTGAAGGACCGAAGACCACCCAGCCGCTGATGCAGATGATTCTGTACAACCGGAAATTCCTGCGGGGAAATTACAACACCGGTTTTATCGGAGAAGAACTGCCGGAGCTCACCAGCATGGTGCAGACGGCAGGAATGCTAAAGGAGTAGAGAATGAATCCGTTTCAGGAAAGAAAAGGGATAATGAAGGCCATCCACCGGCTGGCTCATTCCAAGGAGCCAGTGGAGAAGATTCGCCGGAACAAGGAGCCGGTGCGCTGTAAAGCCTGTGGGGAGGAATCCAGCCGAGAGGACTGGCGCAGCAATCTGTACATCTGCCCTCACTGCGGGAACTACCGAGGCATGTCCGCCACGGCGCGAATTCGGATGACGGTGGATCCCGGAAGCTTCCGGGAGTTCGGCCGGAGCATTCGCGGGGGAAATCCCCTGGATTTTCCAGGATACGATGAGAAGCTGGAGTCCATGCGGGTAAAAACAGGTCTTCAAGATGCGGTGGTGACCGGCACGGCGAAGATTCAGGGAAACAAGACGGTTATCGCCGTTATGGACAACCGGTTCATGATGGGAAGCATGGGTATGGCCGTGGGCGAGAAAATCACCCGGGCCTTTGAATACGCTACCAAGAAGAAACTTCCCATCGTCATCTTTTCCACCTCCGGAGGCGCTCGGATGCAGGAGGGCATGATGTCCCTGCTCCAGATGGCGAAGACCTCTGCGGCAGCGGCAAAGCACGATGAAGCCGGGCTTCTCTACGTATCGGTAATGACCCATCCCACAACGGGAGGGGTGACTGCCAGCTTTGCCATGCTGGGCGACATTCAGCTGGCCGAACCGGGGGCACTGATTGGATTTGCCGGTCCCAGGGTGATTGAGCAGACCATCGGAGAGAAGCTTCCGGAAGGATTCCAGCGGGCCAGGTTCCAGTACGACCACGGTTTTCTGGACCAGGTGGTGGAGCGGAAAGACATGCGGGAAACCCTGGGGAGAATATTGACCCTTCACGGCCGCTCATAGGAGAGCAGGGTAAAAGGAGATAACATTGAAAATTACGGAAAGAACGCCGGCGGAAAGGGTGCGGATTGCCCGAATGGAGAACCGGCCCACAACGAAAGAATACATTGAAGAGTTGTTCCAGGACTTCATTCCCCTGGGCGGGGACCGAGCTTTCTCGGAAGACGAAGCCATTATCGGCGGAATCGGAAGCTTCCATGGAATTCCGGTGACGATTATCGGCCATCAGAAGGGGCGCTCTTTGGAGGAGAACCTGAAGCGGCGGTTCGGCATGCCGAATCCAGATGGATATCGGAAGGCTCTTCGCTTGATGAAACAGGCGGATAAGTTCCATCGGCCCATTATCACCTTCGTGGATACGCCAGGGGCTTATCCGGGAAAAGAAGCGGAAGAACGGGGACAGGGAAGCGCCATTGCAGAATGTCTCAAGGTGCTATCCCGGGTGTCCGTGCCGGTGATTTCTGTTTTTATCGGAGAAGGAGGAAGCGGAGGCGCTTTGGCCATCGGCATTTGCGACCGCATGATTATGTTGGAGAATGCGATTTACTCCATCCTGTCTCCCGAAGGCTTTGCTAGCATTCTGTGGAAGGATGGAACTCGGTGGGAAGAAGCCAGCCGGGTGATGCGGCTGACGGCACCGGATTTGTATAAGATGAAAGTCTGTGACACCATCATACCGGAACCGGGGGAAGGGGCCCATGAAGAGCGGGCCTATGTCTTTAGCGGCGTAGAGCAGGCGGTGAACGAGGCCATTACAGAGCTGCGGAAGGTAAAACCCCGGGACATTGCCGAGAACCGTTACCGGAAGCTCCGCAGTGTGGGGCGAACCCTTCTCAAGGAGAACCCGTGGCGGGAAAAAACAGAACAGGAGTAATTATGGCAGGAATGAAAATCCTGGGATACGGCACCGCGCACGGCGACCGGGCGGTATCCAATGAGGATATGAAGGAATACGTGGAGACCAGCGACCAGTGGATTCGAGAAAAGACGGGAATCGGGCAGCGGTACTTTGCGGAGAATAAAAGCAATATCGATATGGCAGCGGAAGCAGGGGCGAAGGCGCTTCGGGGAAAATCTCAAGAATTCCGGGACGGAATCGATGGGGTTATCGTGGCGACTTTTACCCCGGATTTGGCAACCCCATCGGTGGCGGCAGAAGTGGCAGGACGGCTGGGAATTTCTGGCAGCGTCATGACCATGGACGTGAACAGCGCTTGCTCCGGATTCGTATACGGATTGGTGCTGGTGAATGCCCTGCTTCAAAGCGGCGGATTTAAGCGGATTCTTCTCATCGGCAGTGAGAAAATCCATCCCCTGATGGACATGGAGGACCGGAGAACCTGCGTGCTTTTCGGCGATGCGGCGGGAGCCGTGGTGCTGGAAAGAAATCCATCGGGAGAGTTCTTCCATCTGGAAGGGACAGAGCCGAACCACGATATCCTGTGGTGTGACCGTTTCGACCCAAAGATTCAGATGGCGGGACAGGAGGTGTACCGCTTTGCGGTGTCCGCGGTGCCGGAATGCGGCGAGGAACTTCTGCGTCAGGCAGGGATGACCGCCCAAGATGTGGATCGCTACATTTTCCATCAGGCCAACCTTCGAATCATTCGAAGCGCGGCGCGGCGGATGAAAATTCCGGAGGCGAAGTGCTTCCTCAATGTAGAGAAGTACGGGAACACTTCGGCGGCCAGCGTGGCAGTGGCACTGTGTGAGTGCCTGGAGAAAGAAGAAATCAAGGCAGGAGACCGAATCATGGCAGTGGGCTTTGGCGCCGGACTGACCTACGGCGGTGTCCTGATGACCATATAGAGATAGAGGATAACAGGAGAAGATATGAAACTGAATCAAATGTTGGGAATTGAATTCCCGATTATGCAGGGGGGCATGGCCCAGGTGGCCAACGGCGCCTTCGCGGCGGCGGTGTCCAACGCCGGAGCCCTTGGAATCATTGGAACCGGAGCCATGAACGCGGAGATGATGCGGAAGGAAATCGAAACGGCCAAGTCTCTGACGGACAAGCCCTTCGGCGTGAATCTGATGATGATGAATCCGGATGTGGAGGAAATGGCCCATGTCATTGCGGAGGAGAAACCGGAAGTGGTGACTACCGGTGCCGGAAATCCGGGGAAATACGTGAAGATGTGGAAAGAGCAGGGAATCAAGGTGATTCCGGTGGTTTCCTCAGTGGCGCTGGCGAAGCGGCTGGAGCGGGAAGGCGTGGACGCCATCATCGCAGAAGGAACGGAAAGCGGCGGACACATTGGAGAGCTGACCACCATGGTGCTGCTGCCTCAGGTGGTGGATGCAGTCTCTGTTCCGGTCATTGGCGCCGGCGGAATTGCTTCCGGACGTCAGATGAGAGCTGCAGAAATCCTGGGGGCAGAAGGGGTCCAGATTGGAACTGTGCTTCTGGGAAGCTGTGAGTGCCCCATTCATCAGAATTACAAAGAAGCCCTGATCAAGGCCAAAGATCGCTCCACTGTTGTTACCGGCCGAAGCGTAGGGGTACCGGTTCGAGTGCTGCGCAACGGCATGACCCGGGATTACCTGGAGCTGGAGCAGAAAGGTGCCGAGAAGATGGAGCTGGAGAAATTCACCCTGGGTGCGCTGAGACGGGCGGTCCACGAAGGGGATGTGGAGAGAGGATCGCTTATGGCGGGACAGGATGCTTCCTATATTAAGGAAATCCGTCCTCTGCGAGTGATTCTGGAAGAGATGATGACGGAGTATCACAGCTATGTATAAGAAATGGCCAGTGCCGATTATCCAGGGCGGCATGGGCGTTGGAATTTCCATGGGTTCCCTGGCAGGTGCCGTGGCCAGAGAAGGCGGAATGGGCGTCATCTCCACTGCGGTCATCGGCTTTCGAGAGGAAGATGCCTGGACCCACCCGGTGGAAGCCGGGATTCGAGGGCTAAAAAAAGAAATCGCCAAGGCCAAAGAGATTTCCGGTGGCAATGGAGCCATCGCCATTAACGCCATGGTGGTGACGAGAGATTACAGAGAGATGGTGAATGCCGCCATCGAAGCCGGGGTGGATGCCATCATCTCCGGCGCGGGACTTCCCCTGGAACTTCCGGAGATTGCGGGAGAACGGGACGTAATGCTGGCACCGGTGGTGTCCAGCGGCCGGGCGGCAAAGCTCATTGAAAGAGCCTGGAAGCGGCACGGGCGGAAACCGGACTTCGTGGTGGTGGAAGGCCGAGATGCAGGGGGTCACTTAGGCTTTTCCCGAGAGGAACTCTTGGAGGGAACGGCGAAATCCTTGGAGGAGATTGTACGAGATGTGGTATCCGTGGATCCGGAAATCCCAGTATTCGCCGCGGGAAGCGTCTTCGATGCAGCGGATATCCGGAAGATGCGGAAGGCGGGAGCCACCGGTGTGCAGATTGCCACACGGTTCATTGCCACGGATGAATGCGATGCCTCCCAAGAATTCAAGGATGTGATTCTGAATGCTTCGGAATCGGATATTCGGATTATCGAAAGCCCGGTGGG
>JAUNEW010000119.1 GCA_030525365.1 Eubacteriales bacterium | reverse complement strand
ATTAATGATGGAAGAGACGGAATCCGTTGTAGCACATCACCATTCCATATTTATTACATGCATCCAGTACCAAATCATCTCGGGTAGATCCGCCTGGCTGCACGATGTACTTCGCACCGCTGGCCTTCGCCCGGTCGATGTTATCTGCGAATGGGAAGAAAGCATCCGATGCCAATGTCACGCCGTCCACCTGATCCAGAAGCTCTCTCTTCTCTTCCAGGGTGAACGGTTCCGGCTTCGACTCGAACAGTTCCGTCCAGTCGATTTCCACTCTGGCCTCTGGGGTGTCCTCCATGGCAATGTATCTGTCGATAAAATTATCTTTGTTCGGTCTTCTGGTTCCGGCCTTCCACGGAAGATTCAGCACCTTGTCGGTCAGGCGAAGCTGCCAGTTATCCGCCTTGCTTCCAGCTAACCTGGTGCAGTGTACTCGGGACTGCTGTCCAGCGCCGATGCCGATGGTCTGACCGTCATAGGCAAAAGCAACAGAGTTGGACTGGGTGTATTTCAGCGCAATCAGGGCGATAATCATATCTTCCTTCGCTTCCAGCGGAAGCTCCTTATTCTCCGTTACAATGTTGTCTAAGCAGGACATGTCGATTTTCAAATCGTTGTGCTTCTGAGTGAAGTTCACGCCGAATACCTGCTTTTCTTCCAGCTCCGGCGGCTGGTAGTTCGGGTCCATCTTGAGAATCAGATAATTCCCCTTCTTTTTCTGTTTCAGAAGTTCCAGTGCTTCATCCGTATAACCCGGTGCAATCACACCGTCGGACACTTCTCTCTTAATCAGGCGAGCGCAAGTCTCGTCACAGATATCGCTCAGAGAAATGAAATCGCCGAAAGAACTCATGCGGTCCGTTCCTCTAGCGCGAGCATATGCAGTAGCAATCTCAGACTCATCCAAGCCTTCGATATCGTCTACAAAGCAGGACTTCTTAAGACGATCACTCATCTTTCTGCCGATAGCCGCTGATGTCGGGCTGACGTGTTTGAAAGATGCAGCCGCAGCTTTGCCAGTTGCTTCGTGGATTTCTTTTACCAGCTGCCAACCGTTCAGCGCATCCAGCAAGTTAATGTAACCCGGTTTTCCGTTCAGCACTTCAAAAGGCAGCTCGGAATCATCTTTCATCGAAACGTATGCCGGTTTCTGATTTGGGTTGCAGCCATACTTCAGTTCAATCTGTTTCATTTATTTCTGTCCTTCCTTGTATCCTTAATTTGCTTAGTTTACAGGTTAATCTCCGTGCTAATATTCTCATGGGGATGTCTGCGAACAATCGGATCAATGACTTCTTTTACAAATTCAGTAACCTGAGACGGGCATCTGCCAACGTACAGCGATGGGTTCAGGCTGGCACGAATTTCTTCTTCGGTCAAATCGAAATCTGGATCCTTTGCAATCAGCTCAATGAGGTTATTGGAAAGGCCATCTCTCTTCACGCGAAGTGTTGCCTCATGGGAATGAACTCGAATCTTCTCATGAAGTTCCTGACGGTTGCCGCCTTTCTTAACGGCTTCCATCATGATGTTCTCCGTTGCAATGAACGGCAGCTTCTCCATGACTCTTGCCTCGATAACCTTCGGATATACCACCATGTCACTGCTGATGTTGATGAACAGATTCAGAATACCGTCCACGGCCAAGAACGCTTCCGGTACAGAAATTCTCTTGTTGGCCGAATCGTCCAGCGTTCTTTCGAACCACTGAGTAGCTGCAGTAATGGCCGGATTCAGAGAATCAATCATGACATAGCGAGCCAGAGAGGTAATTCTCTCGGAACGCATCGGGTTTCTCTTATACGGCATTGCAGAGGAACCAATCTGGTGTTCTTCGAAAGGCTCTTCCATCTCACCGAAGGACTGTAGAATCCGAAGATCATTAGAGAACTTGGACGCGGTCTGTGCAATACCAGAAAGTGTGGACAGAACGTTGTAGTCTACTTTTCTGGAATAAGTCTGTCCAGATACCGGAACGCATCCCTGGAAGCCGAAGTCCTCTGCAATCAGCTGATCCAGTTTCTTCACTTTCTCTTCGTCGTTCTCGAAGAGATCCATGAAGCTAGCCTGTGTACCGGTGGTTCCCTTGGATCCCAGCATGCGAAGATCTTCCAGTCTTCTCTCCAGCTCGATGATATCCATGGAGAGGTCGTACATCCACAGGGTAGCTCTCTTTCCAACGGTAGTCAGCTGTGCCGGCTGCAAGTGAGTATAGCCCAGGCAAGGCAGGTCTTTGTATTCGATGGCAAAACGGGTCAGATTCAGTTCCACCTGAATTGCCTTCTCCAGAATCAGCTGCAACGCTTCTCTCATGAGAAGTACGTCGGTATTATCACCTACATAGCAGGATGTTGCACCCAGGTGAATAATTGGCTCCGCCTTCGGGCAACGTTTTCCATAAGCATATACGTGGCTCATTACATCGTGGCGAACTTCCTTTTCACGGGCTTCCGCAACATCGAAATCAACGATGTCCTTGTTGGCTTCCATCTCGTCGATCTGATCCTGACTGATGTTCAGGCCCAGTTCCTTCTCCGCCTTAGCCAGTGCAATCCACAGTTCGTGCCATGTGGTGAATTTCTTCTGCTCCGAGAAGATGTACTTCATCTCCTTGCTTGCATATCTTGAAGAAAGCGGTGATTTATACTCCATCTTGTTGTCCATACTAATCTCCCATTCTCTTATTCAAAATACGAATTTCTCTTGCGTCCGTGTCTCTGTCAATCATCATGGTGCACAGGGAAATCTTATTGTCATCATTCAAGCTCTTCCAAATCGTCTGGGTGAACTCGTCCAAATTTTCTGGAATTTCTACCTTCCACGGTTCTCCTTCGAAGGTCGGAAGCGGTGTTGCATTTCCTTCATAGGTATGGATGAACCGCGCAGTTCCGTCCACCGGTGCATATTCATAGAAGTAACGGCCGCACTCTTTGCCGATGCCATCAATGTTCTTGAGGATGCTGAGCTTATAATTTCCGCTCTTCGTATCCACAATTCCGCTGATTCTCGGGGTAAAATGAGGTTCGTCCGGCTCAAATTCCCGAGTGCGAAGCGCCTCTTCGAAGGTCTTTCCGTTCACGAGATACTCTTCTACCGTGTCTGTCTGATCTCCGTTGGTCACAATCAGATTGTCCTGATGTGTTTTTACAGGATAATAGATAATAAGAGACGGATCTTCCAACTTGTTCACGTCATACGGTGCGATGGCAACCCGATCTTCTTCCTGATAGAAATAACGGTTCCGGCTGTTTTCACTTCTTCCCATGATAAAGTAGGCAACGGCAATCTTACGACCCACACTTCCGATCATAATGCCTCTGCCCCAGTAATCGTTGGAAGAGAGAAAACTCA
>JAUNEW010000118.1 GCA_030525365.1 Eubacteriales bacterium | reverse complement strand
AGGTCCGGCCCGGTGGCTCAGAAACGACAAAACGCGGGAACCTGAGCCACCGAAAAGTGGCGAAGCGTCTGTTAAGGTCTGGTCCGGTGGCTCAGGAACGTCAAAACCCCCAGAATCTGAGCCACCGAAAAGCCGCAAGGCGCCTGTTAAGGTCCGGCCCGGTGGCTCAGAAACGACAAAACGCGGGAACCTGAGCCACCGAAACCGCAACGACGAACCCTTGGCCGTCAACTCGTAATACCTCATAATCAGTAATCACCCAGCAAATTGACGGCCGCACCAGCCGAAGTGCCTTTCCGCCGTCAAGGGCGATCCTTCTGAACACGGTTGTATCCTTAGGCGTTGACGGCGGAGTCGGCGAAACGCACTCCAGGCCGTCAATTCGAAATACCTCGTGGCCAGGAATCACCCAGCAAATTGACGGCCGCACCAGCCGAAGTGCCTTTCCGCCGTCAACGGCGCTCCTTCTGAACACAGCGGTACCCTTAGGAGTTGACGGCGGAGTCGGCCAAACGCACTCCTGGCCGTCAATTTGAAATACCTCATGATCAGGAATCACCCAGCAAATTGACGGCCGCACCAGTCGAAGTGCCTTTCCGCCGTCAACGACGAGCCTTCTGAACACGGTTTTATCCTCAGGAGTTGACGGCGGAGTCGGCCAAACGTGCCCCCGGCCGTCAACTCGAAAAGCCTTGTGGCCAGGAATCACCCAGCAAATTGACGGCCGCTATCCCTTAGCACCCCCGGAATCCTTTGGTTAGCCGCCTTAAACTTTTTTTAGAAAAACTCTTGACACAAAAAACGCTATCAGTATAATAGATTAGTAGTTAGTTAAACAGAACTAACAAAAATAAGTCAAAGCTAACAAAGATAAGCCGAGACTAACAGAAGTAAGACACAACAAACGTAGCCGTAGCCGCAGCAACAAACGCAAAGGCAGCCGCAGCCGCGAAAATACTAGCGAACCAATCACCACAGGCGTGATTTAACATAGAATCAACATATAACCAGTTTGCACAGGAGGTGAGCAATATGCCAATCACAATGGCAAAAACCGGAGATATCGTGCATATCGTTCGGATAACAGGGGAGGACGGAATTCGCACCCATCTGGCGGAACTCGGTTTTGCAGTGGGAGCGGAAGTCAAGGTCGTCAAAGCCGTACAGGGAAACCTGATTCTTCAGGTTCATGGCACCAGACTGGCTTTGGACAAGAGCATGGCTTCCAGACTGCTGGTGGAGTTCTAGACTCCGGCAATGAATCGCAATACAATTCAAAATTCTAACTTACACATATGAAAGAACAACAGGAGGTAGAGATGGAGACACTGAACAATCTAGCAGTCGGCGAATCCGCAGTTATCAAGAAGATTGGTGGCGCAGGCCAGACAAGAAGAAGAATCATGGACATGGGTCTGACCAAGGGAACCGATGTGTATGTTCGTAAAGTCGCACCGCTGGGTGACCCAATGGAGCTGACTGTAAGGGGATATGAGCTTTCCGTACGGAAAGCCGACGCAGAGCTGATTGAAATCGAGCCGAAATAGCCTGCGGATACTACGGTAAAAAGAAGTTATTTTTAGAAACAGTATTACGGGATTATGAAAGGAGTATTTTGTGGCAATCAAAATCGCACTTGCAGGTAACCCGAACTGCGGAAAGACAACGCTGTTCAACGCGCTGACTGGAAGCAACCAGTACGTTGGTAACTGGCCGGGTGTAACTGTAGAAAAGAAAGACGGTAAGCTGAAGACCGACAAGACCATTACAATTCAGGACCTTCCGGGAATTTATTCCCTGTCGCCATACACCATGGAAGAAGTGGTAACACGTCAGTACTTGGTGAACGAGAGACCGGATGCTATCATCAACATCATTGATGCAACCAACCTGGAGCGTAACCTGTATTTGACCACACAGCTTTTGGAGCTGCACATTCCAACCATCATTGCGCTGAACATGATGGATATCGTGAACAAGAACGGAGACAAGATCGACGTTCCGCAGCTGAGCAAAGAGCTGGGATGCCCAATCGTTCCAATCAGTGCGCTCAAGGGCGAAGGAAGCGATGAGCTGATTGCACAGGCCGTGGAGCTGGCAAAGAAGAGAACACTGGGAGATACCCCTCATGTGTACTCCGGCAGTGTTGAGCACGCCATTGCTCACATCGAAGAGTCCATCGAGGACAAGGTTGCCAAGAACAACCTGAGATGGTATGCTGTGAAGTTCTTCGAGAGAGACGAGAAGATTCGCGACGAAATCAAACTGGCAGCATCCGTATCCAGCGAAATCGAAGGTCACATTGAGGACTGTGAGAAGGAGATGGATGACGATGCGGAGAGTATCATCATCAATCAGAGATACGAGTACATCAACCAGATTGTGCCGAAGGCCATCGAGAGAAAGCAGGGTCACGAGAAGCTGACGCTTTCCGACAAAATCGATAAGTTTGTTACCAATCGAATCCTGGCGCTGCCGATTTTCGCAGTGGTAATGTTCCTGGTATACTACATTTCCGTAACCACCATCGGTGGTATCGTAACCGATTGGACCAACGACGTATTCGTGGCATCCATTCAGGACTGGGCATCCAGCGGATTGACCCACCTGGGCGCATCGGATTGGGTAGTTTCCCTGGTATCCGATGGTATCATCGGCGGCTTGGGCGCACCAATCGGATTCGCACCACAGATGGCCATTGTATTCTTCTTCCTGGCACTGCTGGAAGACTGTGGATACATGGCGAGAGTTGCTTTTATCATGGATAGATTGTTCAGACGGTTCGGACTGTCTGGCAAGAGCTTTATCCCGTTCCTGATTTCCTCCGGCTGCGGAGTACCGGGAATCATGGCAACCAGAACCATTGAGAATGAGAAAGACCGTCGCATGACCATGATGACCACCACCACAATTCCTTGTGGCGCAAAGCTTCCGGTAATCGCAACCATCGCCGGTTACATGACCGGCGGAGTATGGTGGATGGCACCGGCAATGTACTTCCTGGGAATTGCACTGGTTATCATCTACTGCATCATCCTCAAGAAGACCAAGGCCTTCGAGGGAGATCCAGCACCGTTCGTTATGGAACTTCCAGCATATCACGCACCATCGCCGAAGGGCGTACTCCTCAGCGTATGGGAGAGAGTATGGGCATTCCTCAAGAAAGCGGGAACCATCCTGTTCCTCTGCTGTGCTGTAATGTGGTTCCTGGGTAACTTCGGATTCGCAGGCGGACACTTCGGCCTGGTTGAGGCAGAGAACTCCCTGCTGGCTGTAATCGGCGGAGCCATCGCGTTCATCTTCAAGCCACTAGGCTTCGGAACATGGCAGGCAGTGGCATCTTCCCTGTCTGGATTCGTGGCAAAAGAAGGTATCGTATCCACCATGGGCGTTCTGTCCGGACTGG
>JAUNEW010000029.1 GCA_030525365.1 Eubacteriales bacterium | reverse complement strand
CAAAAAAAGAAGCCACGCCATCCGCAGCTTCTTTTCTCTCATACATATTTTCTTCCGCTTCCGAGAACTACTTCTCCTCTGCTTCCTTCGCATCCTCTTCAGAAGTTTCTTCTTTTACATCTTCTGCAGCCTCGTCCTTCGGCTCCTCGGAAACTTCTTCTGCCTTGGCTTCTTCTTTTACCACTTTCGCCTCAGCCTTAGCCGCCTTCTTCGCTTCCTTTGCTCTCAGGATTGCTTTGGATTCTGCTTCAGACAGGTAGTTGTCCGGATTTGCCTTGCGAACTTCGTGGTAAATCTTCGCAGCTGCAAATGTAAGAATTGCATATACCAGATATACCAGGCACTGGGTCAGGATGTAGCCGATTGCGGTGCCGAAGTTGGAAGACAGGGATGAACCGTACTGGCTGAAGTAGCTGGTCAGGTAGGTGATGGTGCTGTACAGCATGTATACAGTGTACACTGCCAGCAGACCGGAGATTACATACATAGTGATTTCGAACTTGGATTTCTTAAGCATCTTCTTTTCCATTTTGAATACGTCCTCTTTCTGTTAGTTATTGTGAAAATATATTTTTCCTGCCGCATAAATCCGGCAATATTAACGATTACGCCATGTCCCGAATGAAGGCCCGGTAGCAACGGTAAGTCTCGTAGACATCCGCTTTGCTAGAAACCTCCCATGGGGAGTGCATGCACAGGATGGCCACGCCGCAGTCGATGACCTCCATACCGTAGTTGGCCATGATAAAGGCGATGGTTCCGCCGCCGCCGGCGTCTACCTTTCCCATCTCTGCCGTCTGGAACTGTACATCATTCTGTCCCAGCACTCTTCGAATCTCTGCAATGTATTCCGGATTAGCATCGCTGGAATTTCCTTTTCCGCCGGAACCGGTGAACTTGTTGAAGACCGGTCCTTTGCCCAGATATGCGGCGTTCTTGGTCTCAAATACGGAGGCATACAGGGGATCATATCCTGCGCTGACATCCGAAGACAACATCTTGGAATTCTGAAGGGTTCTCCGAACCGAGATGTTGTCCGTATATCCCATCAGGTGAAGCACTTCTGCCGTGGTATTCTCGAAAATCCGCGAGTGCATACCGCTGGCGCCCACGCTGCCGATTTCTTCCTTGTCCACCAGGATGCAGCAAGCAGTCCGCTTCGGGGTCCCCTCGTCCAGCATCGCCATCAGGGAGGTAAAAGCACAGATTCGATCATCCTGACCGTAACCGATAATCATGCTGCGGTCAAATCCCAGCTCTCTGCATCTTCCCGCTGGAACCACTTCCAGCTCCGCAGAGATGAAATCCTCTTCTTCAAATCCGTATTCCTCTTCCAGAATCCGGCAAATGTTGGCCGTGATGGTATCTTTCTTATCCTGTTTCTCTTCCTCGCTGTCCGATTCGCTTCCTGGAATGCTTCCAATCAGAATATCTAGGCTCTCGCCCTCAATCACTTTCGCCCCGGTCTTGGTCAGCTGTTCGCGGGACAGATGAATCAGCAAATCCGATACGGTGAATACTGGATCCGTATCCTTCTCTCCAATGGAAATATCCACCTTGCTTCCATCCTCCCGGATAACCACTCCGTGAATGGCCAGAGGAAGTGTTACCCACTGGTACTTCTTGATTCCGCCGTAATAATGGGTGTCCAGGTAAGCAAATCCGCCCTGTTCATACAGCGGATTCTGCTTTACATCCATTCTCGGAGAGTCGATATGAGCACCCAGGATGTTCATTCCCCGCTCCATCGGATCTTCCCCAATGTGGTACAGAATCAGAAGCTTCTCGTTGTACATGTAGTACACCTTGTCGCCGGTGGACAGCTGCGCACCGGATTCCATTAACTCCTTCAGGTTCCGGTACCCCGCTTCCTCTGCCATGCGAATGGTCAGACGAGCGCTTTCCCGCTCCGTCTTTCCCTCATCTAGGCAGTCCATGTACCGTCTGCAGACGGAGGACATTTCCTCGTTCTGCTCCGGTGTGTACCGGTTCCACAAAACCTTCTTTTCCATAATATATTAACCTCTCTGTCAATCTTGCGGGATTCCCGTCGGAATCACACGCCGTTCTTCAACATATCACCCAGCGGCGATAATGTCAAGTAATCTTTCATATGACAGCATGATTATAAATGTCTAACTATAAGCCAAGCTTAAACGACGGAAATAAGGTTCGCCATATCTTCGGTAAAAGTATGCTATAATATGGAAAAACTTTCCCGTAAGTGTCAGGAGGATTCAAATGGTAAAGATGCCTTGTAGTATATTCAACGACGTAATTGGCCCTGTTATGCGAGGGCCTTCCAGTTCTCACGTGGCCGGTGCTGCCAGAATTGCCGGTCTCGTGCGCCAGTCCATGAGGGAGAAAGTGACCGATGCAGTAGTGGATTTCGATGTAAACGGCTCCCTCGCAACTTCTCACGACGGCCACGGCACCGACATGGGATTCGCCTGCGGCCTTATGAATATCCCCCTGTCGGATCCATCGGTGGATCAATATGAAGAATTGCTAAAAGAACATCATCTCCATATTGAGTACCGAATTCTGGATTACGGTGCCACCCATCCCGGAAACTACCGTATGGCCATTACCGATGCCTCCGGTCTCACCAGACACTGGGAAGCCATTGCGGTCGGCGGCGGAATGGTGGAACTTCAGAAGCTAGAGAATTTCGAGGTCAATATTTGCGGAGACTTCTACGAACTTCTGGTTCGGATAGATTCTTCGAATCATCCAAAGAATCATCCAAATCCGGATTCAGAAACGGTGCAGGAGTTGACCGGCGAAAGTGATTTTACCTTGACCAGCGTAGATGGTAGTCACGTTCTGCTGAACCTCAAATACAGCCACTCCCTGGATGAAGCAACGCTTCATTCAATCTGGAATCTGGATAACGTAGAAGATGTGATATATCTGGAACCTGTACTTCCCACACCTTCTCGTTCGGACTGCAAAGTTCCTTACTCCACCGCAGAGGAACTGCTAGACTACTCGAAAAAGCACTCCATGGAACCTTGGGAATACGGTGCCTATTACGAATGCTGCCGAGGAAATTTCTCAAACTCAGAAGTTTTCCCGCGGATGGAGGAAATTCTGGAAGTCATGGAAGCCGCGGTGGATACTGGTCTTGCGGGAACCCAGTACAGTGACCGCATTCTAGGGCCTCAGTCCCAGAAAATCCAAGCTGCATCCCAGGCTGGAAAACTGATTCCATGCGAACCCTTGAACACGGTGATTCAATGCATCACCGCAGTAATGGAAACCAAAAGTTCCATGGGACTGATTGTTGCTGCACCTACCTGCGGTTCCTGCGGATGCCTTCCGGGAACGATTATCGGGCTGGGACGTGTGCTACACTTAGACCGTGAAGAGATGGTAAAAGGACTTTTCGTTGCCGGACTAGTGGGTGTCTTCTTCGCCGAACAGGCCACCTTCTCTGCTGAGGTGGGCGGCTGTCAAGTGGAATGCGGCGCCGGTTCCGGAATGGCGGCGGCTGCCATCACCGCCATGATGGGTGGAACGATTGAAGAATGCATGGATGCGGCATCTATGGCGCTTCAGAATATTACGGGGCTGGCCTGCGACCCGGTGGCCAACCGTGTGGAAGTCCCTTGCCTGGGTAAGAATGTAATGGGCGGAAGCAATGCCTTATCCAGTGCCAACATGGTGCTGGCCGGATTCGACAAAGTTATTCCACTGGATGAGACGATTCAAGCAATCTACGATATTGGATTGTCCCTCCCCCTGGAACTTCGGTGCACCTACGGTGGCCTGGGGAAGACGAAGACCGCAAGAAGTATTAAGCTGTAATCACTGCATAAACCGAAAGAATGGCGAGTCCCTTCGGACTCGCCATTCTTTCTTTAGAGGTAATCGGATCTGTGGGAGTCAACAAACGCTCCTTTTATCTCCGGCTAATACTCTCGTTCTCTACTACTTCTGGGCAATACCTAGAAATCGTATCCTGCCTGGAAGGCTTTCTTATTCAGTTCTACGAACTTCGGCTTCACGTTCTTCTCAATGTGTTTCATCCAATCCACATCGTCCAGTGTGCCGATAGCCTTCACCAGTGCACCCAACAGAACCACGTTCATGGCCTTCGGGTTGCCCAAATCCGCTGCAATATCTCCTGCTTTGAGAGATACCACTTTCACCTTGCTTGCCAGGTCTTCAATGATTCCTTCCGGATACTCTGCCTGACCCTGGTTCACCGGTGCCGGGTTGATGACGAAATCGTTCACAACGATGGAACCGCCCTTCTTCAGATATGGCAGCCATCTCAGTGCTTCCATCTTCTCGAAAGCGACGATAACGTCTGCGGAACCCATTCCAACGATTGGAGAGAGCACTTTCTCACCGTATCTTACCTGAGTGCTTACACTTCCGCCACGCTGAGACATTCCGTGAATCTCACTCATCTTAACATCATATCCGGCTTCCATCAGGCCGCTCGTGAGGATCTTGCTGGCGAGGATTGTTCCCTGTCCGCCTACACCTACGAGGAGTATATTCTTTACGTCGCTCATTATCTTGTCACCTCCGAAATTGCATTGAATGGGCATACCTGCTTGCAGATTGTGCAGCCGTTGCAGCTGGTCTTATCAATCTCAACCTTGTCCTTGGTGGACATCAGTGCCGGACAACCGGTCTTAACGCACATCTTACAATTCTTGCACTTATCCTGTTCAATCTCACACTGATGCTTGTTCATGGTTGGGAACTCGTCCAAATCCTGCTGGCTGAACTTCTTCAGAACGCATGGCCATCTGGTGATGATTACGCTTGGTTCATCCGTTGCGATGCATGCATCCAGTGCTTTATCCACTTCTTCCAGAACATTCGGATTTACAATGTGAATATTCTCTTCCTTCATTCCGATTGCCTTGAGCAGTGCTGGAATATCCACTTCCGGAGCTTCCTTACCCATCAGAGTGAAACCGGAACCTGGGTTCTGCTGGTGACCGGTCATACCGGTGATTCTGTTGTCCAGAATGACACTGATGCTGTGTCCCTGGTTGTAGATGGCATCCATGATGCTGGTAATGCCGCTGTGGAAGAATGTGGAATCTCCCAGAACACCGACTGCCTTGGTCTCTGCGCCTACCATCTTATATGCCTGGGAAGCACCGTGAGCCATGGACAGGCTGGCACCCATGCAGATTGCGGTATCCAGTGCGTTCAGCGGTGCGTTGGCACCCAGTGTGTAGCATCCGATATCTCCGTTGATCATCAGATTCTTCTTCTTCTTGATTGCCTGGAAGAATCCTCTATGCGGACATCCTGCACACAGTGATGGCGGTCTTACTACGGACTTCAGTTCGGACTCATAGGATTCCGGAACCTCACCGGTCAGTGCCTCTCTTACGATATCGGTGTTGAGCTCATCAAACTTCGGAATCACCGGCTTTCCGATGCACTCGATGCCGTGAATCTGCAGGAATTCCTGGAGATACGGATCCATTTCCTCGATAACGTATACCTTCTCTACCTGGTTGCAGAAGTCGGTAATCAGCTTGGTTGGCAGTGGGAAAGTCATTCCCAGCTTCAGATAAGAAGCGCTGTCTCCGAAGGTTTCCTTCGCATACTGATAGGAAATACCCGATGTAACCACACCAATCTTCTTATCATGCCATTCCGGCTGGTTGATTTCGCAAGTGTTTGCGTATTCTTCCATCTCCTGGAGTTTCACTTCCAGGTTCACTCTCATCTTCTTCGCATTGGCTGGAGCCGATACGTACTTCGTAATCTTCTTTTCGTAAGGAATGTAGTCTGCTTCCACACGGTCGCCCAGTTCTACGATTCCCTTGGAGTGACAGACTCTGGTCGTTACATGGAAGAGAACTGGCGCATCGAACTTCTCAGACAGTGCGAAAGCCATCTTCATATAATCCTTACATTCTTGGCTGGAAGAAGGTTCCAGCATCAGAAGTCTTGCTGCCTTTGCGTAATTACGGTTATCCTGCTCGTTCTGGGAACTGTGCTGTCCCGGATCATCTGCAGAGATGATAACCAGTCCACCGGTAACACCGGTATAAGCTACGGTAAAAATCGGATCGGCAGCTACGTTCAGACCTACGTGCTTCATCGCACAGAAGGAACGAACACCTGCAATGGATGCACCAATGGCAGCCTCTGCTGCTACCTTCTCGTTCGGTGCCCATTCGGAATACACATTTTCCTTGTACTGCGGCATATTCTCAAGAATTTCCGTACTTGGAGTTCCTGGGTATGCAGATGCAAATATGCAGCCACCTTCATAAGCTCCGCGGGCAATCGCCTCGTTACCCGACATAATCACTTTCTCGGCCATCTAATTACCTCCTGAATCAATTTAAATATATTTCAAATTGAAATTTCTTTACAAGTCGATAATATCACCGCGGCTCTTAATGGTCAATTCTTTTTTGTAAAAATATTTCACTTTTTATATTTTTTACACTTTCGAACAATTTCTAATCAAAATTCTGTATTTTTTCTCAAACAAAAATCCTCCCAACCTAAATATAGGTCAGGAGGTATTTAATTTCAAGGGCTTCAGATGGCTCTTATCCATTACCGAACTTTTATTGGAGTCGGTTCTTCATCCTCTTCATTTTTGATTTCACGCAGATAATTGTACAGCGTAGTCTGGGAAATGGACAGCGCATTGCAGATATACGGTGTGGTAGCCCGTACATCGAATATTCCCTGTCTCTTCAGTTCTTTGAGAAGAGCAATCTTTCCTTCCTTGGTATCCAGATCTCCGGAAGTCATCTTCCAGATGGAGTTCATGATGGCGTTCTGCGCCACATGCTGAATGATATTCTGACCATTCTCCGGAGGTGTAATCGAATCTTCCTCTGTGTTCACGTGAATCATGTAGTTGATGTAATCCCGGAACTCCTCCAGCTTGGAATTGTCCTGGTTAATACATACAAGAACCGCCGGTTCCCCCTCTTCATCCCGAACAATAAAGTGAGAGGACCTCAGCTTCTTGCCTTTCTCAGAAACACTGTTGTAGGCAATCATATGCCCGTCCTCATCTGCTTGCCGAAGAATCATTTTGTAGATGGATTTGTCCATGCGGGTGCCCACTTCTCGGCCGGTAATGTTCCCGTTTGCGATGAAAACCATCTGCATTTCGTGCAGATCATGAACGGCAACCTCCGTGTCTCTTCCTTCGAGCTTTGCAATCCCCTTTGCAATTCCGGTTACTACTCTGATCAATTCTTCTTGTTTCATTCGTACCCCTCCACTCTTTTCGCCGCTTCATTATACCGACAGAATTTTATTAAAAAAACTTCTATTATGTTAGATATGCTAACATACCAAAGCGGTAGGTTTCAAGAAACTGAAACCGTTTTTTTGAAAAAAAGAAGACTCCGGCTCTCTTGCAAGCCGAAATCTTCTCGAAGGTCTTAAATTTCTCCAGGAATTCCGTCTAAAGAACTAGTCTTCCTTCGCCTTATCCCACATGGTCGCCATGCGCTGAATCTGCTTCTCGTCGGTTCCATTGCGGCGAAGCTGCTTCAGATACATTTCCTTCGGAACGCCCATTTTCTTGTAGGCACCGATGTACTTCTTCAGATAGTTATTCATATACAGCATGAATCCGCCTAAGTATACCAGACCCAGAACAGCAATAGCCAGAGACACTTTCCATCCCACCAGGAATGCGGACAGAATCACTGCCACAACCCATACGATTCCAGCCACACGGTTGAACTTGGTCATGCGCTCTGCGTTCAGTGGCTTCGGCATCTCCACACCCTTCTGCTTCATCTGGTTCTTGTACATATTCTGCTGATAGCCCTTCGACTGACGGTTAAACTGCGGTGGACGCTGTTTTCCTTTACCCATTCTTTCTCTCCTTTTTCAATTAGTCACACTATATTATACAGGGAAACGTGGCCGTTTCCAATGTTTTTCTGAATTTTATTCTGGAGTTTCTCCCTTTTCTTCCATGATGTCCAATCCTTCCCGCCGTTCCGACACGTTCGGAACGTATTCTTCATCCCAGAACATGGTGGTAAAACCATTTCCGTTCACTTCGCTGACGTTCGAAATCGTAATGAATGCGGTCGGATCAATATTGAGAACCGCTCTCTTCACCCGGTTCAGATTTCGGCTACTGATAACACAATTGATTACATCGAAATCTTCCTGAATATATCCTCCCTTTGCCGGGAAAATAGTGGTTCCATATCCCAATTCCAACAGCTTCTCGTTGATGGTTCGGCTCAGCTTCTTGCTGAAAATCATGGTCTGAACGCCCCCCTGGTTCATCACCAGAATGTGATTCATGACCACACTGTAAATCAATGTGTAGAAGATTCCCAGAATGATTCCGTTGGTGCTGGTGATTGGAATCTGGATGATGAAAATACATACATCCAATGCAGACATTACCGGTGCCACTTTCCATCCCAGTTTCCGGTTCAGAATAATCGGCGGAACATCGATACCTCCGGTGGAACCTCCCATACGGATTACCATTCCAATACCTACGCCATCCATAATTCCAGCACAAATCGCTGCCATCAGTGGATCCTCCACCAGATGCTGCAGAATATCAATATTCTGGAATACACCTAAGAAGAACGGGAACAGGAACGTTCCGGCCGCAATGGTCATGGCGAACCGTTTTCCCAGCAATACGAAGCCCAACAAGAACAAAGCAATATTGATTACATATACTGTCGGTGTTACTCCGAATCCGAAGAAGTGATTGGCACTTCTTCCAATACCGGTAACTCCCGCAACTACCATATCGTAAGGAAGCGCAAAGCATGCCATGGCAAAAGCGCTCATCGCATTACCCAGAACAAGCTGCACAAGGTCGATAACGGTCTTCATGGTTTTATTCATCGCATTTCCTCCTCTCCAATAAAAAACACCCGACACTGCGTGCGGGCAGAAAAATCAAATACACTATATATTACCTTGAAACTCTAGTGAAGTCAAGATTTTTCAACAGTTATATACCCTTGCAATAGGAGATTTTCGGAAATATAATAGAGCTAGTGTTTTTTACTTTTTCTAAGGAGGAAAATTTAACGATGAAAGCAAGTGAAAGATTTCTGAAATATGTCACAGTACGCACACCAAGCGATGAGAACAGCTCTACCGTTCCATCCAGTGCTTGTCAGTTCGATTTGGCACACCTTCTGGTGGAGGAAATGAAATCCATCGGAATTGAGGATGCGGCAGTGGATGACCAATGCTATGTGTACGGCCACATTCCAGCAACACCGGGATACGAGAGTGCCACATCCATCGGCTTTATCGCCCACATGGATACGGTCTCCGATTTCTGTGACCACGACATCGTGCCGGTGGTTCACGAGAACTATGATGGCAAGGAGCTAGCTCTGGGAACCAGCGGTCTGACCCTGACGCCGGAGATGTTCCCCCATCTTCCAACTCTGGCCGGAAGGACTTTGATTACTTCCGACGGCACCACCGTTCTAGGTGCCGACGACAAGGCTGGAATTGCGGAAATTCTCACGGCAGTGGAAGACCTGTCGGACATCCCTCACGGACCGATTAGCATTGCTTTTACCCCAGATGAAGAAATTGGCATGGGAGCTTCCCATTTCGACGTGGCAAAGTTCGGTGCGAAATACGGCTACACCCTGGATGGTGATACCGAAGGCGAAATCCAGTACGAGACCTTCAATGCCGCTCAGGCAAAGGTCACCTTCCACGGCACCAACGTACATCCAGGTTCCGCGAAGGACATCATGGTGAACGCTGCACTGGTCGCTATGGAATTCGACGCGTTGCTTCCGGCGGCAGACCGTCCAGAGCGTACAGAAGATTACGAGGGATTCTTCCACTTGACCCACATGGAAGGAACCGTGTCCGATGCCTCTCTCACCTACATTATCCGCGATCACGATGCGCACATCTTTGACCAGCGGCAGCAGACCATGCGCCACGCCGTGAAGTTCCTGAACGAACGCTACGGCGAAGGAACCGTAGAACTGGATATCCGAATTCAATACAGAAACATGGCCGAAATCATCGAGAAGTGCCCAGTAACTATTGAAAACGCACGGAAAGCCTGCAAGGCAGCCGGAGTTCCGGAGCTGATTCTTCCGGTTCGCGGTGGTACTGACGGCGCGATGCTGAGCTTTATGGGACTTCCTTGCCCGAACCTGGGAACCGGTGGTCACGCATATCATGGACCTTACGAACACATCACGGTGGAAGGCATGGAGCAGGCAGTTAAAGTTGTTCGCGAACTGATTCGCACTTTCGCGGAGGAGAAGTAATGATTCAGCTTCACATCTTCGATTGCGACGGTACGCTGATGGATTCCATGAGAATGTGGGACAACATCAGCAGCGATTACCTGACCAGCAAAGGAATCACGCCACCGGCTAACTTGGCAGAGATTCTGGACCCCCTCACCTTCCCAGAGACCATCCAATATCTGGTAGAGCACTTTGACCTTCCGGGGTACGAAGAGACTTCCCAGGGACTGATGGACCGGGTGCTGTGGCACTATGAGAACGACCTGCTGCTTTTCCCAGAGATTCCTGGGATTCTGAAGGAAACATCCGAAGCCGGAGTTCCCATGGTGATTCTCAGCAATTCCCCTCGGGAATTCGTGGAGGCCGGCCTTCAGCGAACGGGAATCCGCCACTACTTCCAGCGATTGTTCATTTCCCAGGAAATGAACTTGTCCAAGGATGGTCCGGAAATCTTCCGGGAAGTTTGTGACGATATGGGAATTGCCCCGGAGAACGTTATGGTACACGAGGATTCTTCTTTTGCCATCCAGGCAGCGAAAGATGCTGGTTGCCAGGTGACGGTATACGACCGCTACCGGTAGGGTTGCAATTTAAGGTAGAAAGAGTATAATTACTTCGAAGAATTGAATAGGACACACGGGGAGCTTTACGGGGCGGATTGCCTGGAGGCTGAGAGTAAGTACCGACTTAGACCCATGACCTGATTTGGATAATGCCAACGGAGGGAACGAGAATCGATAGGCTGCGTCTAATTATGGCGCAGCTTTTTATACTTTAACGGTTGAGTTTCCATACACACCGGCAGTATCCGCTGTATGAAAGGAGATTACTATGCTTTCGAACTGTTTTGATGAGCTGCGCAAGCGCAGCGCCCTGGTACACAACATCACCAACTACGTGACAGTGAACGATGTGGCCAATATCATTCTGGCCTGCGGTGCCAGCCCGATAATGGCAGACGATCCAGAAGATGCGGAAGAGATTACTGCTATCTGCGGCGGTCTCAACATCAACATCGGCACGCTGAATCAGCGAACCATTCCGGGAATGTTCGCAGCCGGCCGCAAGGCAAAGGAACTGGGTCACCCGATTCTGCTGGATCCGGTAGGTGCCGGCGCAAGCTCTCTTCGAACCAATACTGCAGTGGACCTGATGAAGGAACTGCACCCGACGGTAATCCGGGGAAATATTTCCGAAATTAAGACATTGATTCAGGGATCCGGAACTACCCAGGGCGTGGATGCAGATGTGGCAGATGCCATTACGGAAGATAATCTGGATGAGGGCATTGAAATGGTCAAAGCCTTCGCCCGTTCCACCGGAAGCATTGTTGCCGTTACCGGTGCCATCGACCTGGTATCCGATGGAAATCAGTGCTACGTAATTCGGAACGGACGTCCGGAGATGGGCAAAATCACCGGAACTGGTTGTCAGCTTTCCGGAATGATGACCGCCTTTGTCACCGCAAATCCAGAGAACCCACTGGAGGCCGCTGCCGCATCCGTTTCCGCCATGGGACTGGCCGGTGAAATCGCCTGGAGCCACATGTCCAAATTCGACGGAAACGCCACATATCGAAACCGGATTATCGATGCCATCTACAACATGGACGGGAAAATCCTGTCCGAAGGAGCAAAATATGAAATCAGATAATATGAGAAATTATATCCGAAGAAACAATCTAACCCGGGAGGATTTCCTGGTGTATGCGGTGACCGACCGCCACTGGCTTCAGGAAGGCGAAACCCTCTGCGATGTGGTAGAGAAAGCACTCCAAGGAGGTGCGACCTTCATCCAGCTTCGGGAGAAGAACCTGGACAGCGAACACTTCATGGAAGAAGCCAAGCAGCTTCAAGTTCTGTGCCGAGAATACGACGTGCCTTTCGTCATCAACGATAACGTCCAGATTGCCCTGACCATGAATGCAGACGGCGTTCATGTGGGCCAGTCCGATATGGAGGCCGGCAACGTTCGGGAACTTCTGGGACCGGAAAAGATTATCGGCGTTTCCGCCGGCAATGTAGAAGAAGCCCTTCGTGCAGAGAAGCACGGTGCGGACTACCTAGGCGTAGGAGCGGTGTTCCCCACCGGCTCCAAGGAGGACGCCAAGCCGGTTACCATGGAGACGTTAAAAGCAATTACCGATGCAGTCAGTATTCCTGTAGTTGCTATCGGCGGAATCACCGAGGAGAACACCCTCACCTTGGCCGGCTCCGGTATTGACGGAGTGGCGGTAATCAGTGCAATTTTCGGACAGAAGGACATTGAAACCGCTGCTCGAAGACTTCACTCCGTTACTCAGCATGTTGTCAGCGAATCCCGCTGATACACTGATAGAAGCGGCCCGTTGGGGGCACCACCTCGGGTCGCTATAGAAAACTTCAACGCTGTATGATGAATGTATGAAAGGAGATAATCATGAAGAAAAAGACAGCTTTGACGATCGCCGGCAGCGATTCCGGCGGAGGCGCCGGAATTCAGGCAGATATCAAAACCATGACAGTGAACGGCGTATTCGCCATGAGCGCAATCACTGCCCTGACTGCTCAGAACACCACCGGCGTAACCGATATTCTCAATTCCACCCCGGAATTCCTTGCCCATCAGCTGGATGCTGTTTTTACAGACATCTATCCAGATGCGGTCAAAATCGGGATGGTTTCCTCCGCCGATTTGATTGAGGTCATCGCCTCGAAACTGACGGAATACCAGGCAAAGAACATCGTTGTGGATCCGGTCATGGTGGCCACCAGCGGGGCACGCCTTATTTCCGAAGACGCCATCGCCGTACTGAAGGAAAAACTTCTTCCACTGGCACTTCTCAGCACACCGAACATTCCGGAAGCGGAAGTTCTGAGCGAAATGGAGATTCACTCCCCTTCTGATATGGAGAAGGCCGCTCAGATTATTCATGAGAAATTCGGCTGCGCAGTTCTGCTGAAGGGCGGCCACGATTTGAACGACGCCAATGACCTGCTGTGTTCCGACACCGGAATGAAGTGGTTCAACGGAAAGCGGATTGACAATCCGAACACCCACGGAACGGGCTGCACTCTATCTAGTGCCATTGCTGCCAATCTGGCAAAGGGCATGAATCTGGAAGACGCTGTGGCACAGGCAAAGCGCTATATTTCCGGGGCTTTGGCCGCAATGCTGGATCTGGGAAGCGGAAAAGGTCCAATGGACCACGCTTTCGCTGTGGAAGGAGAATATTAGAATATGAATCATAAGACAAATCTGTTTGAAAACGGTATGATTTGGTTCGGTGCCGGCGTGTCCATCGCCGAAATCCTTACCGGTACCTACTTTGCATCCCTGGGACTGAAGAACGCTCTTCTCACCATCTTAATCGGACACGTGATTGGATGCGTGCTTCTCTTTTTCGCCGGATACATCGGCGGAATTGCTAGAAAGAGTGCCATGGAGACAACGAAGATGAGCTTCGGCCAGAAGGGTGGCCTGTTCTTCGCACTGATGAACGTAATTCAGCTCATCGGCTGGACGGCTATCATGATCTACGACGGTTCCCTTTCCGCCAATGCCATCTGGAACACCGGAGCCTGGGTATGGGCACTGGTCATCGGCCTGCTAATCATCCTGTGGATTAAGATTGGCATTACCAACCTGGGTAAAATCAACACCGTTACCATGACGGCACTGTTCATTCTCACCCTAATTCTGTGCAAGGTTATCTTCTTCGGCAGAGACAGCATTACCGCGGTTTCCGACGATACCATGACCTTCGGTGCAGCGGTGGAGCTGGCGGTAGCCATGCCACTTTCCTGGATGCCGCTAATCAGCGACTACACCAAGGAAGCGGAGAAACCTTTCGCTGCCACGCTGACCAGTTCCATTGTCTACGGCATTATCAGCTGTTGGATGTACATCATCGGAATGGGGGCTGCCCTGTTCGCTGGAACTACGGATATTTCCGTCATCATGGTCCGGGCTGGACTGGGAATTGTGGGACTGCTGATTGTGGTATTCTCCACTGTAACCACCACATTTCTGGACGCCTATTCCGCTGGAATTTCCGCGGAATCCCTGACCTCTAAGGTTTCCGGAAAAACCATGGCCATCATCGTTGCGATCATCGGAACCCTGTGCGCCATGATTTTCCCGATGGATGATATCACCAATTTCCTGTACTTCATCGGTTCCGTATTCGCTCCGATGATTGCGATTATGATTGCAGACTTCCTGGTGAAAGCCGATGACAGTGACAAGGATTTCCAGTGGGTAAATCTTCTGGTATGGCTCCTGGGATTCTGTCTGTACCGCTATCTGATGACGGTGGACTTCGTACTGGGCAATACCTTCCCAGACATCATCATCACCATGGTTGTGGCACTGATTGCTCGGAAGCTGATTGCGGAAAAAAAATAATTTTACAAATGAACTTACGAAAAGACCGAAGCTCCTTTGCAGGACTTCGGTCTTTCTTGTATTTCGTATTTACATAAGCGAGGAAAACAGCCGGAGAATATTATTCCACCCTCGCTGCAGAAGGTTCTGAGGCCGCCGGTACTTTCCAGTTACTTCCATACAGAGAGGGAAGCACTGCTCAAAATCCGCTTTAACGTCCTCTACCGCCTTGCAATTCGCGAAGAGAACCCCGTCTTCGAAATGATGATATAAGCTCCGGAAATCGAAATTAATGGTGCCACAGAGGGCCACCCGGTCATCGGAGATGATCTGCTTCGCGTGGCAGAACCCCGGCGTATATTCGAAGATGCGAACACCGTCCTTGACCAGCCGGTTGTAATAGGACCGGGTGACCCGGTACACGGTTCTTTTGTCCGGAATTCCCGGAGTCATGATGCGGACATCCACGCCCCGTTCCGCTGCCAGGCACAGTGCCCGGTTCATCTCATCCGTAATAACCAGATACGGGGTAATAATCCACACATACCGTTCTGCCGAGGAAATCACGTTGAGATAGACGTTCTCCCCCACGTGCTCCGAATCCAGAGGGGTATCTCCGTAGGGCTGAATAATCGCCCCCCTCTCCTTCTGAGGTTCTGTACACACCGGAAAAAACGTCTGGAACTCCTCATCATCCTTGTCCGTGCCGTGAATGGCATTCCACATCTCAAGGAACATCATGGTCAGATTATGGACCGCATGACCGGTAATTTTGACTCCCGTATCTTTCCAGTAACCATATGGATGCGTGATATTAAAGTACTCGTTGGCCAGGTTATAGCCTCCGGTAAATCCCACCTTTCC
>JAUNEW010000028.1:13073-15472 GCA_030525365.1 Eubacteriales bacterium | reverse complement strand
CTACAGGTGGAGCGTGTGGACGACGGTTTCCAGAAATACCTGCATGGCCTGACTAAGGTATCGTCCTTTCTTCCAGTAGAAGTAGATGTTCCGGGTGGTGTTTTCCCCGGAGAGTTTGTAATACACCAGATTCGGATCCGGAGTGGCCCGGGAAATCAGAAGTTCCCCGGTGAAGGCGATGCCAAGGCCGGAGCTGGCGACATTATAGGCGGTGAGTTGCTGGTCTAGTTCCCAGGCAATCCGTGGCTTGAAGCCGTATTCCTGACAGATTAGCCGAGCACGGTTTCCCGTATCGTTGAAGGAGTGAAGCAGAATGAAGGGCTCTTCTTGGAAAAGTGCCAGGTCTACGGCAGGAACGTCGGAACGACGGAAAGAACCGTTCCGAATGGATTCCATGGAAATCTGGAAATCCTGCAGCTTCTTGTTAATGGAGAAACTTTTCGGAACCACCAGAACCAAATCCTCCTTCCCCACCTGGTGACGGTCGAAGGTGGTGAGATCCAGCTCTTTATTGTCTAGGATGAAGTCAATTTGAGAATCACGCAGCATCTTCACCAGTTCCCGGGATTTGGCCTCCGTAAGGGAAATCTGAAGGTCCGGATATTTTGTGGAGAATCCGGCAATCATGGGTGGCAGAACCCAGGAAGAGAAGAAGTTACTTCCGCCGAAATGGAGGGAGCCGGTGCGAAGCCCCCCGAAGTCATTGATATAGGTTTCGAATTCTGTGGTGGCGGACATAATCTGCTGTACCGCCTTGATGTACTGCTTTCCGCATTCGGTGAGTTCCAAGGGTTTCGTGCTACGATCGAAAAGAGGATATCCCACCTTCTTCTCCACTCTCTTGATGTTGGCACTTAGCGATGGCTGAGAAATGTATAGTTTTGCGGCAGCTTTGGAAAAGCTGCGTTCTTTGTAGACTTCGTATACGTATTCCATTCCCTGAAACATAGAATCCTCCCGATTTGCCCTGATGAATTAGATAATTTATAACATAACTTTAAAACTATATTAAATATAAAAATATAAGTATTTGATTATAATACAATATTTACATATAATTTACAAGAACAGAAAGACCGGATATGTTAAGACTTATTCCGGATACGGGAATCTAAGGTTAATAAAGTTTGTTTTTACAGGAGAAATAACATGGAAATGTATGGATTGGATCAGCTGGGAATTCAGGCAAAGGAAGTATTCCACAATTTGTGTGCGGCAAGACTGGTGAAGAAATCCCTGGAACGGGGCGAAGGAACCCTTTCGGATACCGGTGCGCTTTCGGTGGAGACCGGTAAATATACGGGAAGATCGCCTTATGATAAATACATTGTAGATAGCGAAGGGGTACACGACAATATTCACTGGGGTAGCGTAAATCGCCCGATTTCCAGAGATGTATTCCGCGGAATTAAGGCCGAGATGATAGAATATCTGAAGGGCAAGGATGTGTTCGTTTTCGACGGATTCGCCGGTGCAGATGAGAAGTATTCTCGCAAGATTCGCGTAATCAATGAGAAAGCATGGCAGAATCTGTTCATCCACAATCTGCTCATTCGCCCGACGGAGGAGCAGCTTAGAAACTACGGTGAGGCGGATTTCACCATTCTGGCGGTGCCAGGGTTCAAGTGCGATGCCAAGAAATACGGGATTCATTCCGAAGCGGCAGTCATGATTGACTATGAAGATCATTTCGTCATCATCGCGGGAACTTCCTATGCCGGTGAAATCAAGAAATCTGTATTTTCCATTATGAATTACGTGCTGCCGGTGGAGGAGAACGTTCTTCCGATGCACTGTTCTTCCAATATGGATCCGGAGACTGGAGAGACGGCCGTATTCTTTGGGCTGTCCGGTACCGGTAAAACCACCCTTTCGGCAGATCCTTCGCGGAAGCTGATTGGAGATGACGAACACGGTTGGTCGGAAGAAGGTGTCTTCAACATCGAAGGCGGATGCTATGCGAAGTGCATCGACCTAGAGGAAGAGGAGCAGCCGGAAATCTACCATGCCATCCGTTTCGGTTCGGTGGTGGAGAACGTGGTACTGGATAAGGAGACCCGGGAGCCGGACTACAGCAACCGGGAACTGACACCGAATACCCGTGTGGGATATCCGATTGATTTCATCGATAATGCGGAAATTCCAGGAAAAGGTGGAATTCCGAAGGTGGTTATTTTCCTGACGGCGGACTCTTTCGGCGTCCTGCCACCGATTTCTAGACTGTCGAAGAATGCGGCCATGTACCAGTTCGTGACTGGTTTTACGGCAAAAGTAGCCGGTACCGAACGGGAAATCCGGGAACCGCAGCCAACCTTCTCCACTTTGTTCGGGGAGCCGTTCATGCCGCTTCGGGCGGAGAAGTACGCAGAGATGCTGGGAGAACGTCTGGAGAAATACGG
>JAUNEW010000028.1:0-12973 GCA_030525365.1 Eubacteriales bacterium | reverse complement strand
CTGGCGAAAATGTTCGAGGAAAACTTCCGAGAGAAATATCCGGATATGAAGGAAGAGATTGCTTCCGCAGGACCCCATGTCGACAATATCGAAGATGAGTTTGCGGCGATGTAATAAAGAGAAAGTGATGAATAACGTAGAAGGAAGTCCGGCAAATGCCGGATTTTCTTTTACCGGATTTGGCCAGAGGTGGAGAGGAACTTCGTTGATTCGGTAATTTTACCATGAAGAGTTGGTGAAGTCATAGAATTCGGGAAAGTTGTATGCTATTATCAGTCGTACATGCAGAGTGCTAATCGAGGCACGGAAATTGAGGTATAATATGAACGAAGTGAAAACACCAAAGAAACCTGTGATTAATTTCTGGATTGGGGCGTTGCTGGTCTTACTGGCCATCAATATTTTCTTAAAGCCCTACTTGCAGAAGATGCAGGTCCAGGAAGTGAAATACAGCACATTCATCTCCCAGACGGAGAAGAAACATGTGAACGAGGTGGAGGTACAGGACAGCAAGATTGTCTTTACCTTAAAGGACGATGATCGAATCTATGAGACAGCGAAGATGAACGATCCTCAGCTGATTGAAAGGCTGTCTGATTCCGGTGCCAAGTTCACCGGCGAAATCAACGAATCCATGTCGCCGATGACCAGTTTTCTGTTGACCTGGGTACTGCCAATTCTGCTCTTTATGTGGTTGGGAAACCGAATGCAGAAGAATCTGATGAAAAAAGCAGGGGGCGGCTCCGGATCCATGATGTTCGGCATGGGAAAATCCAACGCCAAGGTGTATGTCCAGTCCACCAACGGAATTAAGTTCTCCGATGTTGCCGGAGAAGATGAGGCCAAAGAGAATTTACAAGAAATTGTAGATTATCTCCACGATCCGGGAAAGTTCAAGTCCATCGGTGCCTCTATGCCGAAGGGCGTCCTTCTCGTAGGCCCTCCGGGAACCGGTAAAACCATGTTGGCCAAAGCCGTTGCCGGAGAATCCAACGTGCCGTTTTTCTCCATTTCCGGTTCGGAATTCGTGGAAATGTTCGTTGGAATGGGTGCTTCCAAAGTGCGGGATCTCTTCAAGCAGGCAAAGGAGAAAGCACCATGCATCGTGTTCATCGACGAAATCGATACCATTGGAAAGAAGAGAGATGGACAGATTGGTGGGAACGATGAGCGTGAACAGACGCTGAACCAGCTCCTTACGGAGATGGACGGTTTCGAAGGAAATAACGGGGTTATTATTCTAGCCGCAACCAACCGTCCGGATTCTTTGGATCCAGCTCTGACAAGACCGGGCCGATTCGACAGACGGGTGCCGGTGGAACTTCCGGATTTGAAGGGAAGAGAGGCCATTCTGAGAGTGCATGCGCGCAAGATTAAAGTGGCATCGGATATTGATTACGAGAAAATCGCCCGGATGGCTTCCGGCGCATCCGGTGCGGAACTGGCCAATATTGTCAACGAAGCGGCGCTTCGGGCGGTTCGGGACAAGCGTAAATTCGCCACAGAAGCAGACCTAGAAGAAAGCATTGAAGTGGTTATTGCCGGATACCAGAAGAAGAATGCCATTCTCACCGACCAGGAGAAGTGGACCGTATCCTACCACGAAATCGGACATGCACTGGTGGCTGCGAAGCAGACCCATTCTGCCCCGGTACAGAAGATTACCATCATTCCGAGGACATCAGGGGCCCTTGGATACACCATGCAGGTAGAGGAGGGAAACCATTACCTTATGACTAAGAAGGAGATGGAGAATCGAATTGCCACCTTGACCGGTGGTCGTGCTGCGGAGGAAATCGTCTTCGGCGATATTACGACGGGAGCCTCGAATGATATCGAACAGGCTACGAAGATGGCGAGAGCTATGATTACTCGGTACGGCATGAGTGGGGACTTTGATATGGTGGCCCTGGAAACTGTTACCAACCAGTACCTGGGTGGAGATGCATCTCTGGCTTGCTCTCAAGAAACCCAGAAGGTCATCGATGATAAAGTGGTTTCGCTAGTTCGGGAACAGCACGAGAAGGCTGCAGGAATCCTGCTGGAGAACCGCGAGAAGCTGGATGAACTGGCTCGGTATCTCTATCAGAAGGAGACTATTACAGGAGAAGAGTTCATGCGGATTCTGAATGAAGGTCCCGATGAAAGCAAAGTGGGCTAGGCAAAAAAGAACGCTTATATCCCTTTGAATCTGTGGAAAACTTTCCTTGACAATCGAAAAATAATTGCGCAAAGGCTGATATCTAAGGGTATCGGCCTTTTTAGTTATCCACAATACCATGTGTAACGAATTGTATACAAAATCAAATATTTCTGTGGAAAAAGCGCAAACCCATGGAAAGAAGGCTTTTTGGGATGTTGACAAAAAATCAGAAATGAGAGAAAGCAAAAAAGAACAGGGCGTCTACATCACCTTCCCTCATTAAAAATACACGTAGAAACAATTTTAAGATTGCCGCATCACCAGTTCCAAGTAAGTGGCCGGTTCGATTACCGGATGGATGAAATCAAGCTTCTGCAGGAGGGCCAGAAGTTCCTTTTCGGTTTCGACATAGGAACTGGCATTTGCACTTGAGTTCGTACTTGCGTTCGGAGAAGTTTCCGGAATCAGTTTCTCTATTTCGATATAAGTTCCAATGCCTTCCAGTCGGTCCAGGCAAAGGGTAATATCCTTCTTACAGAACTCCGTGCGATCCTTGTGAACAAGGGCAACCGACGTGAAGCCCAGTGCCTGAAGAATCTGTTGTGTCTTCTCAACATCTGTAAGAGTGGTTTCGATTTCCAAGCGGTTCTGTCCGGTCTTCGAATGATTGATGCCCTTATATGTGATATATCCCATGGGTTCTTTGTTCTCCCGTTGTTCCATTCGAATCCGAAGGGCTTCGTCGGTAACTCGAAAATCTCGAGCGGGATGGTTGTAGTAATAGTCCTTCTGGATGACCCTCTGATGGCGATTGAAACCATGCTGGAGGAGATATTTTTCCAGTTCTTCTTGGGAACAGTTTGTATACTTGGCTTTGATTTCGACTTCTTGCATGTTTTTACACCTTTCATTTCGGAAGATATTAATATTTATGTCCTGATTACAGGATAAACGGAAAGGACGGACATTGCAAGTTTTGGTTTTACCACAAAAAATAGAAGTGAAATGGAATGAAAATAGAGAATAGGAAACAAGAAAATATAAGATTGTATACATCTCATACAATTTTGAATTATTTTGTACGGAATTGTAGACAAGATAAGATGAATCCGTTACAATAGGTGTGTTGATATTTACAATTTATTGCGAAATTTTATGTTAAGGAGAATGATTTATGAATGCGATCAACAACGTGGTGCTGGCCATCAGTAATTTTCTGTACCAGCCCTTCATCCTTCCGCTGATTCTGATTCTGGGTGGACTGTATTTCACCATCCGGACCGGGCTGATTCAAGTCCGAATGTTCGGGGAATGTATCCGCGTGGTTAAGGAGAAGCCGAAGACTGAGAACGGCATTTCTTCTTTCGGCGCGCTGATGGTGTCTACCGCTTCTCGTGTGGGAACCGGAAATATTATCGGTGTGGCCACCGCTATCGTATGCGGAGGTGCCGGTTCTATTTTCTGGATGTGGGTCAGCGCCTTTATCGGCGGGGCTTCCGCATTCATCGAATCGACTCTGGCACAGGTATATAAGAAGAGAAATCCGGACGGCACCAGTTACGGTGGCCCGGCCTTCTACATGAGAGATGCGTTGAACGCAAGATGGCTAGGCGTCATCTTCTCCATTTTGATCATCTTCACTTATGCGGTGGGATACAATATGCTGGCAGCCTTTAACCTGCAGTCCACCTTCAAGGTGTTCAGTTTCTACGGCAAGTACACGCCGGCTATCATCGGAATTGTTCTGGCAATTCTATTTGGAATCATCGTTATCGGTGGTGCGCAGAGATTGACCCATGTAACAGGTGTATTGGTTCCAGTAATGGGTATTGCATACGTTCTTGTTTCCATCATCATTCTGGTGATGAACATCGGAAACATTCCGGCCATGTTCGGAAAGATTTTCCGCAGTGCCTTTGATTTCCACGCAATCTTCGGTGGATTCTTCGGATCCTGCATCATGTTCGGAATCAAGAGAGGTCTGTATTCCAATGAAGCCGGTATGGGTTCTGCACCGAATGCAGCGGCAACTGCAGACGTATCTCACCCGGCGAAGCAGGGACTGGTACAGATGCTTTCCGTATTCATCGATACACTTCTCATCTGCAGTGCAACGGCTTTCATGTGCCTCAGCACGGATATCCTTCCGGGAAGCTATCTGGCGGCAGACGGTACTGCGGATGCAGCGGGTTACGTGCAGGCGGCAACCCACTCCACGTTGGGAAGCTTCGGACCAGTGTTCATCACGTTTGCAATGTGTCTGTTTGCTTTCACAACGCTGATTGGAAACTACTCCTACTGCGAAGGCTGCATTAAGTTCATCATTCAGAGAGACATTAAGCCTGGCGAACTGCTAGCGTTCCGCCTCCTGGCCACCGCACTGGTGTTCGTCGGTTCCGTGGCTTCGGCAGATCTGGTATGGAACACTGCAGACATGATGCAGGGCCTGATGGTAGTAACCAATATGCCGGCCATCCTGCTGCTAGGTGGAACCGCTATCAAGTGCCTTAAGGATTACGAGAAGCAGAAGGCAGAGGGAAAGGATCCACACTTCCTGGCAAAGGATATTGAATTGAAACAGGATACGGACTTCTGGAAGTAATTCCAGGATTGCCGGAATAATAGACTTAAACGGGTGCTGTCACGGATGTGGCAGCGCCACTTTTTTTTACAGGCATAAAGAAATGGGGCTCATCCCATTGGACAAGTCCCATTCCTTGTTGGAGTGTAATTATATAGATGATATTAGTTGTTAATCAGCTTCTCATCATCGCTGTTCCAGCTGTAGAGCTTTCTGATTTCCTCACCAACTGTTTCGCAAGGGTGCTCGGAAGCTCTCTGACGCATCATCTTGAAGTGAACCTGACCACCTGCCATGTCGTCCAGGAAGCCTCTTGCGAAGGTACCATCCTGAATGTCTTTGAGGATGCTCTTCATTGCCTTCTTGGTGTCTTCAGTGATGATCTTCGGACCGGTTACATAGTCACCAAATTCAGCAGTGTTGGAAATGGAGTAACGCATTCCAGCGAAACCACTTTCGTAGATCAGGTCAACAATCAGCTTCATCTCGTGGATGCATTCGAAGTAAGCGTTACGTGGGTCATAACCAGCTTCGGTCAGAGTTTCGAAACCAGCCTGCATCAGAGCGCATACACCACCGCAGAGGACAGCCTGCTCACCGAAGAGGTCTGTCTCAGTCTCAGTACGGAATGTAGTCTCCAGAACGCCAGCTCTTGCAACACCCAGACCAGCGGCATATGCCAGTGCTCTGTCAAGTGCCTTGCCGGTTGCATCCTGCTGTACAGCCACCAGAGCAGGTGTTCCCTTACCAGCCTGGAACTCAGAACGTACAGTGTGTCCTGGTGCCTTTGGAGCAATCATAGTAACATCAACGTCAGCCGGTGGAGTGATTAGACCGTAGTGGATGTTAAATCCGTGTGCGAACATCAGCATGTTGCCAGCTTCCAGGTTCGGTTCGATATCCTTCTTATACATGTCAGCCTGCTTCTCATCGTTGATCAGAATCATGATGATGTCTGCCCACTTCGCAGCCTCTGCAGTTGGCAGAACCTTCAGGCCCTGTGCCTCAGCCTTAGCCTTGGACTTGGAACCTTCGTACAGACCAACGACAACATCACAGCCGGATTCCTTCAGGTTCAGTGCGTGTGCGTGACCCTGGCTTCCGTAACCAACGATGGCAATCTTCTGTCCGTCCAGAACGCTCAGATCGCAATCAGCTTCGTAATAGATTTTGTGATTCTCATAACTACTCATCTCTAATTTCCTCCTAGAAATATATAAATAATTTAATTAACGCTTGTCACATACTGTGTTGTATGTTGTATGACAACATAATATACTTGTATGACCACGTTGTCAATAACTATTTTGTGATTTTTCACATAAAAACAATATTTTTTTAGATTAACTGTTCCGTCCAGAGTGCTCGGTGAAGGTGAATCGTCATGACACTTTTGAGGGCCTCGGCATCCCGTTTCCGTAGAAAATCAATAATCATAAAGTTGTCATTATAGGCACCTTCCGCCACCGCATCCCACTTGTACTCCAGTTCAAAGGTCTTCTGGATGGTTTCGTTGACCACCGGCAGGAAGTGATCGAAGAACTGGTTATGGGAGGCCCGAATCAGGGCGTCGTGGAAGGCAATTTCCCGTTGAATAATTTCTTCGTTGTTGAAGTCGTGGGTGAACTGCTCTTGGGTGGCTTTGACCAGGCGAACAATCTCCTCAATCTCTTGATCGGTGGCCCTTTCGCAGGCCAGTGCCGCAGCAGCGGGCTCGATAATCAAACGGGCTTCATATAAATCTTTAAGTGCTACCTTCTGCTCATCGAAGGAAGGCAGAGCATCGGAAAGACGATCCTTCCGCTGGGTGACATAAGTTCCTTTTCCTCGCTTAACCTGGAGCAATCCTTCCGCCACCAGAATGCGAATGGCTTCCCGAAGGGTAGTGCGGCTAACCCCCAGTTCCAGGGAGAGCTCGTTCTCATTGGGAAGCTTGCTTCCGGGCGCGTAGGTTTCTGTATTCGTAATTCCCCTGCGCAGGGTGTCCGCAGTACGCTGTGCAAGGTTACTTCTGTTCTGAGACATAGTTTTCTCCTGATGATGTATGATGTTATACAACTGTTATGAGTTGTCATACAATACAATATCATTCTGAGCAGACAATGTAAATAGATAAATTCAATTCTTTTGGCCATGGAACTGGGCAAAGAGATCGCTGCTTATGGAAAGTTTCGGATTGTATCCAGCGACGTTATTATTTATACTTAGAGCAAGTGATTGAAGCAATCTACGTGGTGAAATGATTAATAAGGTTGTGTTATGGAGAAGAAACTGATTATCCTGGATGGCGGTATGGGAACTGATTTGCAGCAAGCCGGCTTGAAGCCAGGAGAAAATCCGGCGTTGTATGCGATGACCCACGGTGAGCAGGTACGGGACATTCATTGCAAATATATTGAGAGCGGAACGAACTGCATCTACACTAATACTTTCGGTGCCAGTGCACCCAAACTGAAAGGATCGGGCTATTCGGTGCAGGAAGTGGTGACGGAGAATGTACGGATTGCTCGGGAAGCCACATCCATCATGGCAGAGAAGGGTCTGGAATGCATGGTGGCTCTGGATGTGGGCCCACTGGGTGAATTGCTGGAACCCTTGGGAACGGTGTCCTTTGAAGAAGCATACCGTGATTATGCCGAAATCGTAATTGCGGGAGAAGAGGCGGGGGCCGATGTGGTGGTATTTGAGACTTTCACAGATCTCTATGAGATGAAAGCCGCTGTTCTGGCAGCTCGAGAGAATTCGAATCTTCCCATCTGGGCCACTATGTCCTTCGAGGAAAACGGCCGTACTTTCTTGGGAACCTCTGCGGCGTCCATGGCGCTGACACTGGAAGGTCTGGGGGTATCCGCCATGGGAATCAACTGCTCGCTGGGACCGAAGGAGATTCTGCCCATTGCGGAGACCTTGATGGAGTGGACGAATGTGCCGATTATCATTAAGCCCAATGCAGGACTTCCGGATCCGAGAACTGGGGAGTACGATATTTCGGCAAAAGAATTTGCGGAGCAGATGGTGCCATTTCTGGAGAAAGGTGTGGGCATTGTCGGAGGCTGCTGCGGAACGAACCGGGATTTTATCCGAGAACTCGCCGGAAAGGCCTTCCAGTACAATCCAGAAGGCAGAATCCCAAGAAGCCGCAAGGGAGTCTGTTCTGCTGGATCCGTGGCGGAATACGGCAGTCTGAATGTCATCGGAGAGAGAATTAATCCAACTGGAAAAAAGGAACTGCAACAAGCGCTTCGGGACGGAGATATGGACTATATCAAGACTCTGGCGGTGGAGCAGTACGAAGCCGGTGCGAAGATTCTGGATATTAATGTGGGGGCGCCAGGTGTGGACGAAGTGAAATTGATGCCACAGGTTATCAAAGCAGTACAGAGCGTGGTAGACATACCGCTTCAGTTGGATTCTATAGATCCTGCGGTTCTTCGTGCGGGCCTTCGGGTGGTGAATGGACGACCGATTATCAACTCGGTGAACGGCGAGCGAGAGCGGCTGGATAGTGTGTTCCCTCTGGTACGGGAGTACGGAACTGCGGTGTTGGGACTTACTATGGACGAGGAGGGAATTCCGGAGAACGCAGAAGGACGCATCCAGGTGGCGGAGAAGATTCTCGCAGAGGCCGATGAGTACGGCGTGGACCGAGAAGACGTGATTATCGACTGTCTGACGCTGACGGTGTCGGCCCAGCAGGAGCAGGCCAAGGAGACCCTTCAAGCGGTTCGCCGGATTCACGATGAATTTGGCCTTCACTGTGCTCTTGGTGTTAGTAATATTTCCTATGGTCTGCCGATGCGAAAGTACGTAAATTCCAGCTTTTTGACCCTGGCGATGAATTCCGGCCTAGATTTCCCCATTGTGAACATCAATGAGAAATCCATTCGCGATGCGGTGGCGGCCTTTAAAGTATTGAGTGGGACAGACGAGGACAGCACGGAATACATCCGAGTCTATGCGCCGGAGGAAGCGGAACAGAATCGTAGGGAGAAGAAAGAAGAAAAGGATGTTGCCGGAAAGAAGCCGGAGGAAAAACAATCTTCGGCGGAGGCAGGAAAAGCCAAAGAGGATCCCCTTCAGGCTGCAGTCATCAAGGGGCTGGAGAAGGAAACTCGAGAAATTACGAAGGAACTTCTTCAGAAAGAAGAGGCCATGAGCATTATCAGCCGTCAGATTATTCCAGCGCTGGACAAGGTAGGTGAGCTGTACGAAACCGGGGAGTTCTTCCTTCCACAGCTTCTGAATGCGGCCACGGCCGCTTGTGCAGGACTAGATCTGATCAAAACCGAAATAGCTGCTTCCGGCACGAATCCGGTTCGCAAAGGACGGATTATCTTGGCCACGGTGGAAGGCGATATTCACGACATCGGCAAGAACATCGTCAAAGTGGTTCTGGAGAACTACGGCTACGAAGTCCTGGACCTGGGAAGGGACGTGCCGGTGCAGACCGTGGTGGACGCAGCCATTGCGAACGATGTGCGGCTGGTAGGTCTCTCAGCGCTGATGACCACCACCGTTCCGGCCATGAAGGCCACCATCGAAGCCCTTCGGGCAGCGGGGCACCCTTGCAAAATCATGGTGGGCGGTGCCGTAATGACTCCGGAGTACGCAGCGGAAATCGGTGCGGACTACCATTCCAAAGACGCCCAGGGCGCTGTAGCCATTGCAAAGGAAGTGCTGGGATAGATGGTAAAAGAAAGTTTCAAAGAAGAACACCTCCGGGGACTTCCTGTCAATTCTTAGATAATCATAGAGTTTTCCTATGGAGCGTGGTATAATATTTAGACTTGATTTGAAATACAACGTATGAAATAGGAGATAATAGTATGAAGAAGATTGGCGTACTTGGAGCCGGAACCATTGGAATGTCTCTGGCGAGAATGCTTTACAACAGCGGTCACGATGTACTGGTGTGGTCTGCTGTGGAAGCTGAACTGGTGGCTTGCGAGACCACGCGAAGACACAAGAATCTGCCGGGAATGGTGATTCCAGACGGAGTTCGTTTCACCCGAAGCTTGGAAGAAGTCTGCAAGGATAAGGACGTATTGATGTTCGCAATTCCGTCGGTATTCATCCGTTCCACCGCAGCGAATGCGCGGGAGTTCATTCCGGATGGACAGATTATCGCAGATGTGGGCAAGGGTATCGAGGAGAACACATTCCTCACCATGTCTCAGATTCTGGAGGATGAGCTGAACAAGGATGGAAAACACGGAAATGTCAAGGTAGTTGCCCTTTCCGGACCGACTCATGCGGAGGAAATCGCACTGGATATGCCAACGACTATTGTTGCGGCTTGTGAGGATATGACGGCGGCAGAGTACGTGCAGGACGTGTTCACCAACACTTGCATGAGGGTCTATACCAATGCGGATGTGATCGGCGTGGAGCTCTGCGGGGCCATGAAGAACGTCATTGCTTTGGCCTGCGGTATTGCCAACGGCATCGGCTGCGGGGACAATGCCAAGGCGGCATTGATTACAAGAGGTATGGCGGAGATTTCCAGACTGGGTATGAAGATGGGCTGCATGGAGCAGACCTTTACCGGCCTTGCGGGAATCGGAGACCTGATTGTTACCGCGACCAGTATGCATAGCCGAAACAATCGTTGCGGCAACCTGATTGGTCAAGGCAAGTCCGTGGACGAAGCGGTGAAGGAAGTGGGCCAGGTGGTAGAAGGCCTGAATGCACTTCCGGCGGCCATGGAGCTGGCAGAGAAGTACCAGGTGGAAATGCCGATTACCATGGCACTGAACAGCATCGTTAACGAAGGTGCCAGCCCGATTGACGTAGTAGAGAAGCTGATGGGCCGCGCCAAGAAGTCGGAGATTTCCGAAGATGCACTGACGCAGTTCTTCGAAAAGAAGAAAGCGGAGCGAAACGCCTAGAATTTGAAGAATGAGAATGTAAATCGAAATCGCTTGAACCTGCGGGTCCGGGCGATTTCCTTGTTTTCAATGCAGGAAAGGAGCCAAGAGATGTGTACAGCAGCAACATATAAGACAAAAGATTTCTATTTCGGTCGCACATTGGATTATGAATTTTCCTATGGAGACCAGATAACTGTAATGCCGAGAAATTATCCGGTAGATTTCCGTTACATGGGAAAGATGGAGCACCATTATGCCATGATTGGAATGGCACATGTGTATGAGGATTATCCCCTCTATTACGATGCGGTGAACGAGAAAGGTCTCGGCATGGCCGGACTGAATTTCGTGGGAAACGCACATTATTTTAGCCCAGAAGAGGGAAAGGAGAACGTGGCCCAGTTTGAGTTCATTCCTTGGATTCTCAGTCAGTGCGCAACAGTGGACGAGGCCAGGGCGAAGCTAACCGGGATGAATCTCACGGACACCCCTTTCAATGAAAAATTTCCTTGTGCTTCCCTGCACTGGATTATTTCGGACCGGGAGGCATCCATTGTCGTGGAGAGCATGAAAGACGGAATGCATATCCACGAGAATCCGGTGGGGGTTCTAACCAATAATCCACCCTTTGATATTCAGATGTTCCTTCTGAACAATTACATGAATTTATCCCCGAAGCAGCCGGAGAATCGGTTTGCCGAAGGGGTGGATTTGGTGCAGTACAGCCGGGGCATGGGAGCCATGGGACTTCCGGGGGACCTTTCCTCCGCATCCAGATTTGCGAAGGTGGCTTACACCAAGGTGAATTCGAAATCCGGGGAGGATGAAATTTCCAGCGTCAGTCAGTTCTTCCACATCCTGGGATCTGTGGACCAGCAGAGGGGCTGCTGCGAAGTGGCAGATGGAAAGTACGAAATCACCTTGTACACCTCCTGTTGCAATGCCGATAAAGGAATCTACTACTACACAACCTACGACAACCACCAGATATCTGCGGTGGACATGCATCGCACAGATCTGGATGGGAAAGACCTGTGCTGCTTCACTCCGATTACAGAGGAACAGGTAAGGTTCCAGAACTAAATGAGAATCAATCCTTCGTCTTCAGGATGACCTTCACGGAATATTCTGCGGGACAAAGGATTTTTTTTACCCAATTACGAATATTATTGGGTAAAAAAACGGACATTTGAATTTTCGACCCCGGATAATGGGGGACAGGACTTTCCGCACCGTGCTATAATCGTGCCAACAAAGGAAAGAAAGGAGAATTGTCATGGCAAAGACATACATCACATTGACCGGAACGAGACATTATCACGGGAAGGAATTCTTGAAGAAAGGAATGAAGCTTCGGCTGGAGAAGGAGCCGGACAACGAGTTCGACAAGGAGGCCATTAAGATTTCCTTGGAAGGACTGGGGAAAATCGGATATGTTGCCAACAGCACACACACGGTCATCGGCGAAACCATCAGCGCTGGACGTCTGTACGACAAGATAGGAGACACCGCCTATGTTAAGGTGGTTATGGTGACACCGAACGGTACCATCTGCAAGGTGTGCAAGAAAAGCTTGCGGGGAGAGGAGTAAGATAGATGACGAGATCGGAGATTACCGCAGCGGTGCTAGCGTTCGTGATTGCACTGTATCTTAGACGAAGGAGGAGAAGAAATGGATAAAGGATTAATTACAGCAGCAGTTTTGGGGTTTGTCATTACCTATAACCTTAGCAAAAGACACCATCAAGAGGACGAAGACGAGGAAGAGGAAGAATAGAATGTTTGAGAATATTAAAGCGATATTGGCTATTCAGCGGATGAAGAATACTGGAAGTACAGAGATGTTGTCCAGAAGACAAATTGTTAATCTTATTGTGAATATGTCCGATATTTCGAAAAAGTACTCGAAACCAGTGGTAGATGATTGCTACGAATTATTTCGAGCATATAGGGAAGACAGGGTGAAAGAGCCCTATGATTTTGAAAAGTATCTCGAAACAGGTATGGAGATGATAACTATGTTTGAGCTTATTCAGTCTGAGGAAATCAATGATGCTAATAATGAATAAGCGATGCTATTGAATGGGGGGGGAGATGTTATTTTTTGTAATGCTAATAGTGTCGTATGTGGTGGGACTATTCGGATTCGCTCAGATTCTGGGAAGCCTTCAGCATGTGCGCGAAAGAGGAATCGCGATGACATTTATCACAATTATCATTAATGGAGTAATTCTATTGGGAGCATACATGTTGGTGGCACATTTTTTCACCAGCGTGAAACCACTGGTAATCGGATATGTGATTTCGTTCTTGTCGCTCTTGGGGAAACCGATTTATTAAAGACGATGAGGGAATAATTAAAATATAAGAATGAAATTG
>JAUNEW010000117.1 GCA_030525365.1 Eubacteriales bacterium | reverse complement strand
CAGAGCTTCAATAAGTTCTACCATGATGAGCATATTCTGGTGGACAATGAGGAAGAAAAGGTGGCAAAGCTGGCTCTGGTAGAGTCTGCGAGAACCGTTATTGCAAATTGCTTGAACCTTCTGGGAATTAAAGCACCGGAAAGAATGTAGGTGACAACGATGAGACTTCTACTAACAACAATCCAGAATGAATGCATTCAGACAAAGCTGTCGATGAAGTACCTCTACAGCGTTGTTGCAGAGGCACCTTGTCAGACGGAAGTAAAGGAATTCGAGTCCACAGATAATGCGGGATATATTTTCCGCGAAATTCTCCGTGGAGAATACAACATCGTCTACTTCCACTGCAACATGATGAATGGGGATAAGATTGCAGAAGTCGCAGAGATGGTCAAGAAAGCGGTTCCGACCGCCATTGTTGCCATGGGCGGAACCGAGGTGAGCTTTGAAACCAGAGCTTTTATGGAAAACCACCCGGAAGTGGATTATGTATTCCGCGGAGAACCAGAATCGGTACTCTATCAGTTCCTTCGTTCGATTTTCACCTACGAATTTGATTTCGAGAATATTGCAGGACTGGCATACCGTCAGGATGACCGCATTCAGGTCAATCCAATGGCGGCGCCGGTTCCCTTCGACTCGTTGCCATTTCCATATGAGAACATGGAGTTGGAACGAGAGGACGTGGCTTATTACGAAAGCTTCCGAGGCTGTCCAGACAGAGGCGGAGATTCCCAGTATTATCCGGGAAAAATCCGTTCTCTTCCGCTGGGAAGAATTTGCACGGAGCTGCGTTATTTCTTAGTGAAGAACGTGCGGAAGGTGTGCTTTATCGATCGCTGGTTTAACTACAGCAGAGACCGGGCCTATCGAATCTGGGAGTACCTGATTAGCAACGATAACGGAATCACCACTTTTGAGTTTGACGTGAACGGAGATCTTCTGGATGAGGAGACCATTCGTCTCTTAGGTACGGCTCGGAAGGGATTATTCCAATTCCACATCGATGTGGAGAGCACCAATGCAGAGGTGCTGGCCGCTACAGGAAGAAAGGCCAACATCTACCAGCTCATGTATAACGTGTCGAAACTCCAGGCCCTGGGAACGGTAGAGATTACAACGGTAATTCGTGCCGGTCTCCCCTGCGAAAGTCCGGCTCTTTTTGCCCGTTCCTTCAATAAGATTTATGGGCTAAAAGCAAACCGCATGGAGGTTCACGTTCTCCGGCTTCGCAAGGGCACCGAACTTCGCCGCAATGCGAAGGAGTACGGGTACGCCTTCCAGAGTCGTGCCCCATACGAGGTGATTGCCAACGACTTCATGCCGGCCACGGAGCTGATTCGTATCGAGAATATCGGAAAGCTGCTGGATATGTTCATGAACAGCGGAGATTTCCAGGAATCCATCGAAAGCATTCTTACGGATGGACACCTGAAGCCTTACGCATTCTTGGAGGGTCTGGAAGAGTATATTGCGAACAATCATCTGGAAGAGAAGCTGTACCGAGAGGAGAATCAGTACCGCGTTCTGTACGCGTATGCGACAGAGCTGTACGACGAAATTAACGATACCTTGAAACTGCCGATTCTGCAGGAGGTGCTTCACAGCGATATGGAGAAGAGCCTTCCGTATGAGCGAGTGAAGGTGTTCGATCGCAAAGGATGGGATATTAATGGATAAAAGCAAACTGGATTTAACCGACAAGATCCGTTCGTACCTGATAGAGAAAAACAAAAATGTGCTGTTCACGGAACTGTCCGAACAGTTTCTGGAAACAGCTGGCTTGAAAGACGTGCTGACCGGTGTAGATGTTCCGGTGACACAGGAAGCGGTTTCGCACTTAACCAATCTCACCATTGCCATGGGGATGGCGCGGGTGATTGGCGCCGACGAGGATTTCCGCTATGCGGCGGAATACAGAGAGTGCCTCCGCCGAATCTACGGAGATAACTGCAGTAAGGTCCTGATTTCAGAGGGGGCGAAGGCCGGAGGAAGTGGAGACTTCGAGATGGCCTGCATCTACTTTAGAGCAGCACTTCAGATGGATCCAAATAGTCAGGATGCGCTGTACCTGTACGGAAGAGCTTGTCTGGATGCTTACAGCCAAGAAGATCAGGAAGAGGAATATGTGGGATACTTCAAGGCCCAGTCTATTGACATCTTTGAAGAGCTGACCATTCAGCATCCGGATTTCGATATGGGATACTATTTCCTGGGATACAGCTATGCGAATCTGGGACAGTACACGAAGGCCCAGCTGACTTGGCAGGAATTCATGCGGCTCAGCCGCAACCATCAGGAATCCTCCGGTTCTACCATGAACCCGGTTCCGGATGACGAAATCCAGGATATGCGCGAGGAAATCGGCGACCGTCTGGAATCCATGGAGGAAGCGGTGAACATAGAACATGCGGTGAATCGCATCCGTACTGGGGATTATCAGAATGGTGTGGAGATGCTTTCCGAGTACACCACTGGTCAATATCAAGACTGGTGGCCGATGTGGTACTATCTGGGAATCGCCTATGTGGGATTGGACAACGAGGCAGAAGCCGTGGAGTCCTACAAGCATGCGCTCCGCCTGAGTCCAAGTAACATTCAGGTGATGACAGAGCTGGTAGATGTCTACCAAGCCCTGGGGGATCATGTAAATGCAGAGAAATACATCAACAAGATTAAGGTGGTTCAGCAGAGTCTGGAGCAGGAAACCAATAATCAACTGTAGATAAGCAATCGTGATTGAGAGATTACAGAAGGCGCGGGAGAAATCCTGCGCCTTTCAGAACGTAAGGAGAGGAGTCAGGATATGTTCGGCGTTTCCATTACAGAACGGGGACACGAAATTCTTAAGGCGCATCTTCAGAAGGGGGATGTGGCAGTAGACTGCACGGCGGGACATGGAATGGATACGTTGTTCCTTGCGGAACGCACGGGAGTTGAAGGAAAAGTACACGCTTTTGAAATACAACAAGAAGCCATTTCGGAACTTCGGGAGAAAATGAATCCGTATCCGCAGGTAGAAATTCATTCTACTTCGAACGTGTACCTTGAGGAATATGTTCGAAGTGCGAATGTCATTATGTATAACCTGGGGTTTCTTCCCGGTGGAAATCCGGAGCTGACAACGAGAACGGAGACGACAATACAGTCTCTGGATAGCGCTTGCCGAATTGTTGTGCCGCGAGGCATCATTTCGGTGGTTGCTTATCCGGGGCATCCGGAGGGGGCAAAAGAGGCGGTAGCGGTGGAAGAATTTCTGAGAAAACTACCATCCGCCACCTTTGAAGTGCTGACGATTCGGCAGACGAATCGGAGCCCTCGGACACCGGTGCAGCATTTCATTTACCGGAATCGGTAGGTCAAAAAAACATTTTTTTACCGGAATCGCTGTGGGTATTGGAATCAGTGGGCTAAGGAAAAAGCGAAGCATTTCTTAGTAAAAGTAACAATT
>JAUNEW010000116.1:1463-3459 GCA_030525365.1 Eubacteriales bacterium | reverse complement strand
CAGGATGAGAAGAACGAGAAGGAAGAAATCGTTGACCTTTCCACCGTTCAGAACCACGGTCTATTCGCCAATGAGTGGATGGGCGCAGGCGTTCTGGGAGAGAGCCCAGCAGACATGAGATGCGATGACGGCATGGCAATGACCTTCGATTCCGATGTTATCTCGGAAGACTTCGAAGTATTCGGATATCCTACTTTTACCGTAGAATTCACCGCAGACAAGCCAAACGCATTCCTGTATGCAGAACTGTGCGATATTCACCCAGATGGCGCTGCAACTAGAGTTTCCTATGGACTGATGAACCTGACCCATCTGGAAGGCCACGAGAAGGTGGTATATCTGGAGCCAGGTAAGAAGTACAAAGCAACCGTTAAGCTGGATGTATGCGGACACGTATTCCCGAAGGGACACAGAGTTCGCCTGGCAATTGCAAACTCCTTCTGGCCGATGATTTGGCCGTCGCCAGAGAAGGTAACGCTGAAGCTGGATTTGTCCACTGCAGAGTTCACACTTCCAATCTTCACCGGTCAGGACACCAAGGGACCGAACATGGAAGCAAAGTGCGCACCGCTGACACCGATGACCACACTGAAGGAAGGAAGAGTAGATCGTCAGATTACATACGATTTGCTGACCGATTCCTGGACATCCATCACCGATGGTGTGGGTGGCGTATTCGGCGAAGGTATCTATCGTTTCGATGATATCGGCACTGTAGTTGAGCACAACCTGAAGAGAATTCTCACCGTCAGCAACTCGGATCCTTCCGATGCAAGATATGAGATTATTCAGAAGATGAAGAATGGTCGTCCGGGCTGGGAAATCGATTGTGACATCGATGTAGTTCAGACCGCCGACAAGGAGAACTTCTACCTCACCGGATCCATGGATGCAAAGATCAACGGAGAGCACGCATTCCACAGAGATTACGATGAGACAATTCCTAGAAACGGACTCTAGAGCCGGGCAGGCATCACGGGGTATGACAATATAATATCCGGCCGTGAGTCTGTAATAAAGATGAACGATGCAAGGGGGCTTTCCATAAGCCCTCTTGCCAGTTCAAAGAAAGAGTTTAAATGAATAAGAAGTGACAGAGAAGAAAGGAGTACGGGATGGGAAAGAAAAAGATTACATTCTGGGAACTGGTGATGTTAAACATCTCCGCACTGTATGGAATCCGATGGATTGCAAGATCAACCTCGGATGCGTACCTGGGACTGGGTGCGATTCCGATGTGGGTCATCCTAATGTTCATATTCTTCGTACCGCAGGCACTGATGTGCGCAGAGCTGGCTTCCTCTTATCCGAATGACGGAGGTCTGGCATATTGGGTAAAAGTAGCTTATGGCACGAAATACGGATTCCTGGTCTCTTGGATGCACTGGACTGCACTGATTTTCTGGTTTGCCTCCTTCCTGACCTTCTTCTCGGTCAATGCCACCTACATGATTGGCAGACCGGATTTGGCAAACAATAAGCTTCTGGTATTGGTGATGTCCATCATCATTATCTGGGTGCTGTCCATCGCCAGCATGAAGGGCATGGAATTCGGAAAGTATTTCACTAGCGTAGGTTCTCTGGGATCCACAGTACCGACGGTATGCTTGATTGTACTGAGTTTCCTGGCCATCGTGTTCCTCAAGAAGGCACCGAGTGCCTCTGTATTCACTGTGGCAAACCTGACACCGAAGCTGAATATGAATTCCCTGGTGGCTATTTCCAGCATTATGTTCGCGTACACCGGTGCACAGCTGGCAGCTAACTTCATCTCGGAGATGGAGAACCCGCAGAAGAACTATCCAAGAGCCATTTGCACCGCAGCTGCAATCATCGGAGTGTTGTACGCCATCGGCTCCATTGCCATGACCATGTTGCTTCCGACTTCGGAGATTCAGTCTTCCACCGGTACGCTGGACGCATTGATGAGAGCTTGTGAACTCCTGGGAATCCCGAGCGTTTTCGTTCAGGTCATCGCCTTCGGAATCGCCCTTTC
>JAUNEW010000116.1:0-1363 GCA_030525365.1 Eubacteriales bacterium | reverse complement strand
GATGTAGGAGACCGAAATAATATTGTCATCGATATTGCGAGGGCGGTTCGGGAAGGTGTGGCGGTAGCGCCGGACATTCTGGCCAGCGGCAAGATTATTTCACCGACGGAACGGGGCAATGACTTCTTCGGTTCCATGTATCTGGAAGCGGATTCTGTGGATGAGATTCGAAAGGCCGTAAGAATCCAGTATCAGCGAGGGGCGGACTGGATTAAGATTATGGGAACTGGAGCGATTATGAATCCGGGGGCAGAACCGGGCGTGCCGATTATTACCGAGGAAGAGCTGAAAGCCGCTTGTGATATGGCTGCATTCGTCCACCTTCCGGTATCGGTTCACTGCCACGGAACCGAAGGCATCAAGATGTGCATTCGAAGTGGGGTAAGAACCATTGAGCACTCCACCATCATGGACGATGAGTGCCTGAGAATGTACAAGGCCACAGATCAGAGCTTCATGATGCCGACCCTGAGTGCACCACATTCCTTCCTGGATTGGCCGGAGGGAATGCCGAAACACTACATTGAGAAGTCGAAGAAAATTGTTAAAGTGTTGGACGAAGGAATCCGAGAAGCCTACCTACAGGGGATTAAGATGGGTTGGGCAACAGATGCCGGCGTCTACGAAGGCAGCCACGGAAATGGAATCTACGAATTCCGAATCCGCGTGAACCGCCTGGGAATGAACCCGAAGGATACGCTGATTCAGGCGACGAAGAACAATGCCGAAATCCTGATGATTGACGATACGGTAGGAACCATCAAACCGGGAAAGAAAGCAAACCTGGCGGTATTCAAAGGAAATCCGGATGAGGACATTGAAGCCCTGAATGAGGTAGCTTTGGTCATCAAGGACGGAAAGAAAGTGACACTCTAATCACGATTAAGGAGATAATTATGGAAACACAATCAAAGCTGAAAAGAAATATCTTCCGGTTGATTCTGATTTCAATCGCTGGATCTATCATCTACGGACTTCCGTACTTCAGATCTTACTACTATGATGCATATCTGCAGACCTATCATCTGACCAATGCACAGATGGGTGTGTTCGGATCTATCTTCGGTGTCATGGGCGCTTGCTCCTACCTGTTCGGTGGTGTGGTTGCCGACATCTTCTCACCGAGAAAATTGATGACCATCTCCCTGATTCTCACCGGTCTTGGCGGACTTCTGCATCTGACCAATCCGAGCTACGGAATGCTGGTATTCATCTACCTGCTCTGGGGATTCACCTCTCTGTTCGCATTCTGGCCGGCACTGCTGAAGATTCTGCGTACCCTGGCCAATGAAGATGAGCAGAGTAAAGCATACGGCTTCATGGATGCCGGTCGTGGTATCACCAATGCAGTACACCTGGCAAT
>JAUNEW010000115.1 GCA_030525365.1 Eubacteriales bacterium | reverse complement strand
CGTGCTATATTAATCACATGGCTTACGATGGAATTATTACATATGGAATTACTGAAGAATTAAGAGACCGCCTTCAGTATGGGAAAATTGAGAAGGTCTATCAACCGGGAAACGATGAGCTTGTGCTGCAGATTCACACCCGTAGCGGCAATGTGAAGCTGTACGCTTCCAGCTCCAGTCAGGCCGCAAGAGTGTGCCTAACGGAGGGGAAATTCACGAACCCTCCGGCACCGCCGAATTTCTGCATGCTTCTCCGGAAGCACATTCAGACCGGACGGATCACGGATATCCGGCAGAAGGGCTCAGACCGAATTATTGAGATGGATATTGAGGCTCAGACTGAGTTGGGTTTTACGGTGTCCAAACGGCTGATTTTTGAAATCATGGGAAAGCATAGTAACATCGTCCTGGTGGCGCTGGATACGGGAAAAATAATCGACAGCATTAAGCGGATTTCCATTGACGTAAATCGGTATCGGCAGCTGCTTCCCGGACTCATCTATCAGTACCCTCCGGCACAGGATAAGGAACCTTTCCGTGAACTTTCGAAGGAATTTACAGAATCCCTTCGGGCGAATCCAGAAGGTGCTTCGGATTCAAAATACCTTATGTCTCACATTCAGGGAATTTCTCCTGCAATTTCTAGGGAGCTGGCTGGCTCCGGAAATCCGGTGGCCCGCCTTGCGGAAATTGTGAATCAGATTGAGAACCGAGAAATGACCCCAGTGGTCTACATGGATGGGGACCGTCCGCTGGAGTACCACCTGACCGAACTGTCGGAATATGCAGGGACGGAGAAAATTGCTTTTACCTCCGTCAGTGAGGCAGTAGAATTCTTCTACGCCCACCGGGAAGAATCCAACGCCATGAATCAGAAGGCGCTTCCTTTGAAGCGTACGGTGCAGGCGGCCATTGATAAGGCTCGCCTTAAGAAGAAGCGGCTTTCCGAGGACCTCCTTCAGGCGGAGAATTCCGAGAAGTATCGCCTGTACGGGGAACTTCTCACGGCGAACATTCATCGGGTGGAGCCGGGAGCATCTCAGGTGACGGTTATCAGCTACTATGACAATCAGCCGGTAACGATTCCCCTGGATGTTAAATGCAGTGCGGCGAAGAACGCCCAGCACTACTTCAAGAAGTACTCCAAGGCGAAGACTGCAGTGCACGAGAAAACTCATCAGTTGGAGGAGACGTCTGAGGATATCGAATATCTGGAGTCTGTGCTTCAAAGCGTGGAAACCGCTTCTTCGGTGGAGGAGCTGACGCAGATTCGAGAGGAGCTGGAAGAAACGGGATTCGTTCGGCGTCGTGTTCAGAAAGGATTCCGCCGAAAGAAGGCGAAACCCCATCCGCTGCAGTACACCCTTTCGAATGGTATGACCGTATACGTGGGAAGGAACAACAAGGAGAACGACTACCTGACCACCAAGATGGCGGGGAAGCGAGACCTGTGGTTCCACACGAAGGACATTCCAGGATCCCACGTGGTTCTCCCACTGGAGCCGGATCAATCGATTGACGCTCTTCCAGATACGCTGATTTATCAGGTGGCCTCCATTGCGGCCTACCACAGCAAGGCGAAGGAATCTCAGAACGTTCCGGTGGATTTCGTGCCAATTCGCTATGTGAAGAAGCCCAGCGGTGCGAAGCCCGGCATGGTGATTTTCACCCACAATACCACGGTGTATGTGAATCCAAAGCTTCCGGAAGGGAAGAAGGAAAAATAGTAATATGCGTCACACGCACGAAAAAAGGATGCCGCCAAGTAGCAGCATCCTTTTTGATTCTTGGATTTCTTATTTGGATTTCTGTCTTCGGCCGCTTCCCACTCGGTTTCCATTCCGTGCCTTCGCGGCCTTCAGGTACTCCTGTCTCCGCTTTCCCGCCGCTTCCTTCCGTTTCCGCTTTGCGGTCTTCGGCTTCATCACGGAATAACCGAAGAATCCCAGAGGTTCCTTCCTGAGGCCGTAGTATTTTCCGTGATTGTAGGCAGTCAGCTTCATTCGTTCAAATTCGAAGGCACCGTTCTCCCCTACGTATTTCTCATCTACATGGACGGATACAATTTCTGCCAGGAACATATCGTGGGATCCAAGCTCTTTGACGTCCCGCACCACGCACTCCAGGCTCACCGGAGATTCTGCAATCATCGGAACATCTACAATAGAAGCTTTTTCCCGGTGCAGATTCATTTCCGTCCACTTGTCCACATCTTTGCCGGACCGGACACCACAGTAGTCCGCCGCTTTCACCAGATCTTCGTTCACCAGGTTGATGACGAATTCTTTTTTTGCCCCTATTAAATGGTGAGAAAAACGTTCTTTTCGCACGGACACATATGTCATCGGCGGCTCGCTGTTCACAATTCCGGACCACCCGATTGTGATGATGTTATCTTTCTCTCCATCGCTGCAGCTGACCATCACTGTGGGTACCGGATACAGCATGGTCCCCGGTCTGGATGTTATCTTTCCCATCTACATACTCCTTTCTATTTTGTCCAACACATCGGTGAAATACGGTGGGAGTTCGCTATCGAACTCCATGTATTCTCCTGTTCTGGGGTGAATGAATCCCAGAGTCTTCGCGTGAAGCATCTGGCCATCCAATCCGTACAGCTGCTTCTTCGGTCCATAGGTAGTGTCCCCCACCAAAGGATGCTTGATGTGGCTCAGATGCACACGAATCTGATGGGTACGGCCCGTCTCCAGCCGTGCCGCAACCAATGTATATTTCCCGTATCTCTTTAGCACCTTCACGTGGGTCACTGCATTCTTCGGATTGCTTCCGTTCACGGCTTTGCGCAGGCGATTCCGCTCATCCCGGCCGATTGGCACATCAATGGTCAGTTCGTCCTCCCGAATATTATCGTAGACTAATGCTCTGTATTCCCGTGTTACACTGTGTACCCGAAGCTGCTCTGCCAAGGATTCGTGGGCTCGATTGTTCTTCGCAATCATCAAAAGGCCACTGGTGTTCTTGTCAATTCGATGAACAATTCCAGGCCGAATGGCTCCATTAATGGAGGACAGGGAATCCCCGCAGTGGTACATGATGGCGTTCACCAAGGTTCCATCGTAATTTCCTGCGCTGGGATGCACCACCATGCCCCGTGGCTTATTCACCACAATCACATCCTCATCTTCATAGACGATGTCCAAGGGAATATTCTCCGGCGTAACGTCAATCTTCCGAGGCTCCGGATAATTGATGACAATCCGGTCATTTTCTTTTACCTTATATTTCTTAAGGGTTTCCTTCCCGTTCACCGTGACACGTCGATCACCAATCAACATCTCCGCATAGTTTCTGGACAAATCCGGAATGGCCGCTGCCAGATAGGCATCCAGCCGCTTTCCCGCCATGTCCGCCGAGACAATTTTCAAGATTTCACTCATCACTCCACCTCCCGGTCGGACTTTAGAATCCATATCAGCAGAAGAACGCAGCCCAGGGTTACGGCAATATCCGCCACGTTGAACACCGGGAACACCCGGAAATCAATCATG
>JAUNEW010000114.1 GCA_030525365.1 Eubacteriales bacterium | reverse complement strand
TCCGGATCCACACCGGCTTTGGCGGCGAATGTCAGAGCCTCCGCAACGATGGCGATGTTGTTATTCACGATAATCTGGTTCGCCAGCTTGCAGATGCTTCCGGAACCGGAACCACCGATAAGGGAGGCCTGAGAGCTATACTTCTCGAAAATCGGAGCACATACATCGAAGTCCTTCTCGTCTCCGCCTACCATGATGGCCAGGGAGCCGGCCTTGGCACCGGACTCACCACCGGATACCGGCGCGTCCAGGAATCCAATTCCCTTCTCCTGCAGTTTCGCATAGCACTCTCTGGAATCGTTGGCCGTTACCGAGCTGTGGTCGACGATAATCTGACCTTCCTTCATATAGTCTACCAGTCCGCCTTCTCCGAAGATAACGCTTTTGACGATAGCCGCATTCGGCAGAATCATCTCAACCACATCGCAGTTCTCTGCCAGATCCTGATAGCTTCCGGCGGTTGCACCTTCTGCAACCAGTTCACTTACAATCTTTTCGTTCAGATCGGATACCATTACGTCCATGCCGGCTTTGACCATGTGCTCTGCCATCGGACGGCCCATGATACCCAGACCAATAAATCCTACTTTCATATTATCCTCCTGTTACTCTGGAACATCCATTTCTAGCATTCATACAGTACCGCCTGTAGCCATAAGCCAAATAAATTCAACATAGGATGTTCAACACTTCAATACTAATGAAAAAGAAGCGTAAAGTCAATGGATAACCCGGCCTTCCTCGTTAAAAGATTGTTTAATACAACAAATTTTGTAAAAAAAGATTGTTTTTCGTTGACTTTTCCGTGAAGAGTCCGTAAAATGTATGTAAACATCCCATGATGGTATGAACTTATGATGGGATTGAATCCCTCCGGGGGACGGATTTTCCGACGAGGGATTCCGGAAATCTATACCGCTTGTAGTTAATGTTGTTGGGTTATCGTGGGCATCCGGCCCGCGAAGGAGGAAAAATTGAAGAGAAGAAAACTGATTGCTTTGGGCCTGATGTTTGTCCTGCTCTGCACAGTTTCTCTGTCCGGCTGTGCGAAACAGAACAGCGGAGAAGTTGCAGACAACGGATACAATCAGGTGACACTGCTGCTCAACTGTAACGGAACAGAAATCGCCAACGATACCAGAATGGCGAACCTGTTCAAGAAGTATGTGGAAGAGCGTTCAGATGGCGTGGTCAAGATCAAGGTATTCCCGAATGATCAGCTGGCCAGCGGAAACATGAACAAGGGGCTGGAGATGATTACCAGCGGAACCACCGATCTGGATATCCACTCCACCAGTATCATTTCCAATCTGGATAATCGTCTGATGGTATGCACTATGCCATGGCTGTTCAGTGATTACAGTCAGGCAGAGAAGACTTTCTTCGGAGACGGTGGAAAGTTCATCCAGAAGGTCATCGAGCCGAAGGGACTGACTTACCTGGGCGCTGTGCACAATGGATTCAAAGCAATTACGAACAGTAAGCGTTCCATTGAGAAACCGGAAGATCTGAAGGGACTCAAAATCAGAATTCCGGGTGGTGATTTCTACACCGCTTTCTACAAGGCGTTCGGTGCCAGCCCGCAGGCAATGAGCTGGAGTGAAGTATTCACTGCACTGCAGCAGGGTACCATCGATGGTCAGGACAACAGCTTGAGTACCTGCAATTCCGGTAACATTCAGGAAGTGCAGAAGTATATCACCATCGCAAAGTACACCTATGAGGCCTTTACTTTTACCGCGAACTCCAAGAAGTTCAACTCGCTGAATGACAAGACACAGCAGCTCCTGAGAGACTGTGCGAAGGATGCTTGCCACGAAGTGGATCAGCAGATTGTTGCCGGCGAGGGAGACATTCTGAAGAAGTTCAAGGCATCCGGCTGCACCGTGAACGAGCTGTCTCCGGCAGACATCGAGAAGTTCCGCAAGGTTGTGGAACCGGTAAAGCAGGAGTACATGAAGAAGTACGGCGAAGAAGCCTGCAAGGCTTTCGGCGTGACGAAGTAGTGGAAAAGTTAGAAAGTGAGGCAAGGTATAACCGATGAAAAATTTCTGGAACGAACTGGAAGATAATATCTGTGGCATACTGCTTCTCGTGATGATGCTTTTGACCTGCGTCAACGTGTTCGCAAGATATGTCCTGCTCAGCTCTATGCCTTTCGTCGAAGAGCTGACCAATGCCGGCCTGATTGTACTCAGTATTGCCGGTGCAGCAGTGGCTGCAAAGAGAGGCGCCCACCTGGGACTGACTCTCCTGACGGAAAGATTCTCACCGAAGGGCCAGAAGGCTTGTGAGCTTCTGGGAAACCTGATGGGAATTATCTTTGGATTGATTATCCTGTACTTCGGCATTAAGATGTCGAGTCATGAATTCACGCTGGGTCTGAAGACCAGTGGCATGCAGTGGCCGGAAGGTGCATTCGGTGCCATGATTCCAATCGGCGGAGCATTTATGGCAATTCGTTACTGCCAGTTGTTCGTTCGTACTCTTAAGAAGAGTGCGTCGGACTATGAGAAGAAGGAGGCATAAGAATGAGTGCAGGCTTAGTAGTATTTGGAAGCTTTGCGGTCCTCCTTTTCCTGGGAGTTCCCATTGCATTATCTCTTGGAATGGCAAGTGTAATCACACTTCTGTATGAGAACCTGCCACTTTCCATCATCCCGGCGAATCTCTATTCGTCCACCGGCAAGTTCGTACTTCTGGCAATTCCGTTCTTCATTCTGGGCGGAAACATCATGGAGAAGAGTGGAATTTCTTCCCGTCTGATTGACTTCGCCAAGACACTGGTAGGTCACCGGAAGAGCGGTATGGCTATGGTATGCGTTATCGTTGCATGCTTCTTCGCCGCAATCTCTGGATCCGGTCCGGCAACGGTTGCTGCTCTGGGTATGATTATCATTCCGGCCATGACACAGGTAGGATATGACAAGGCATCTTCCACCGCACTGATGTCCACCGCCGGTGCAATCGGTATCGTTATTCCGCCGTCGATTACCTTCGTAATCTACGGATCCATCACCGGTAATTCGGTAGGTCAGCTGTTCGCAGCAGGTCTGGTTCCAGGAATCCTGATGGGTGTGGTACTGGTACTGGCTATGAAGTTCGTCAGCCGCAAGTGGGACATCGAAACCATTCCGAAAGCCAGCGGCAAAGAACGCTGGGCGGCATTCAAGGATGCCTTCTGGGGAATCCTGATGCCAGTCATCATTCTGGGTGGAATCTATGGAGGAATCTTCACACCGACCGAAGCCGCTGCAGTGGCAGCCCTCTACGGTCTTCTGGTAGGATTCTTCATCTATAAGACATTGACATTGAAAGACCTGATGCCAATCCTCAAGGATTCGGTATCTCAGACCGCAGTGGTAATGTTCATCGTAGGAACAGCCAGCCTGTTCTCCTGGGTACTCACCGTTACCGGCGTGGCTTCGGCAGCAAGTAACTCGCTGATTACCATGGTAGGCGGCAACAAGATTTTGTTCCTGCTGGTGGTCAACATCATTCTGCTGATTGCAGGATGCTTCATCGATGCCAACTCGGCAATGTACAT
>JAUNEW010000113.1 GCA_030525365.1 Eubacteriales bacterium | reverse complement strand
ATGTCTGCTTTTCGTATAATTCCTTTGAACATAATACTCCTGTAACTGATAACAGAAAGGATTTGACTGTGACCAGATTCAATAGAAATAAGCTTAAATGGGCGGCCGTGGTGGCCGCATTCCTGGTTATTATAACACAGACCGGGTGCAAAGATAACGATGTGGAGCCGGTAACCCAGGATAATTATTTTCTGGACACTACCTGCAGTGTATCCGTATACCAGATTGACGGCAGTCTAGATGAGGATAAGGCTAAGGCGGCCATCACCAAGGCCTTTGACCGGTGCCGAGAGCTGGACAAGAAACTGAGCAACAAGACGGATACCAGCGATGTGGCGAAGATTAATAACGCCAAGGGGGCATGGGTAACCGTGGGAGATGATGCGGCAAAGGTCATTAAAGAAGGACTTCGGTACGGAAAGCTATCGGATGGTATGTTCGACATTACCATCGGCCGGGTGACCGATTTGTGGGACTTCCATGCGGACAAGCCGAAGCTTCCCGATGATAATAAGCTGCAGGATGCACTTCAGCATGTGGATTACCGAAATGTGGAAGTGGATGGGAACCGTGTCCGTCTCCTGGACCCCGAGGCCAAGCTGGATTTGGGAGGTATTGCCAAGGGATACGTAGGGGATGAGATGCGCAAGGCCCTGAAGAAGGAGGGCGTGACCTCTGCAGTTATCAACCTGGGAGGGAACATCGTGACCATCGGAATGAAGCCGAATGGGGAGGATTACACCATCGGTATCGAGAAGCCTTTCTCGGATCGTCAGGAAATCATCGGAAAGACCCATATCGGTGAGGGCACAGTGGTGACTTCCGGAATCTACGAGCGTCAATTCAAGTTGAAGGGGAAAAGATACCATCACATCCTTAGCCCGAAGACCGGTTATCCAGTGGATACGGATCTGGAGGCGGTGACCCTGGTCACCACAGATAACTCATCCATGGATGCAGATGCCATGAGCACCATCTGCTTGATGAAGGGCGTGAAGGGAGCGAAGGCATTCATCAAGACCCAGAAGGGAATCGAGGCTGCTTTCTACGCAGATGATAACAGTGTGAGCACCACGAAGAACATGGATTTTACCGCGGAGTAGCGGGCGCGTTGAAGCGATGATAAATATTTTTAGCAGAGAATAGGAGAAGAGTTTAAGATGAAGCAGATTATGCTGAACATAGACAGTACTTCCGATACGAATCTGTACGTGCAGATTTATAACCAGTTCAAAGAAGGAATTCTCAGTGGTGAAATTCCTCAGGGAAGCAAGATTCCTTCTTTGAGAAGATTTGCCAAGGATAACGAGGTAAGCGTTACCACGGTGGAGACGGCATACAACCAGCTCTTAGTGGAGGGCTATATTGAGAGTCGTCCCAAGTCCGGCTATTACGTCAGTCAGAATATTGCGGAGGCGGCCAGCGACCTTAATGTGGAGCCCTCTGAAGAATCGCTGGACAGCATTCTGCCCCAGGACGACGCTCAGCACGTTCGGGAGAAGTCCCTCATCTACGACGAGGAAAGTTTCGATTTCTCCAAGTGGAAGAAGTGCATGAACAAAGTGTTCAATGAACACTCCAACATGCTTCAGACGGCGGCGGATGTACAGGGGGAACAGGCTCTTCGATATGAGATTTCCAAATACCTGTATGCCCGCAGAGGGGTTAAGTGCAGCTCCAGCCAGGTGGTCATCGGTGCCGGTTCCCAGCAGCTGGCGGTGCAGCTGGTTCGAATCCTTCGAGAGCTGAATGTGAGCCATGTGGCTACGGAGAATCCGGGATACGGACCGGTGCGGGAGATTTTTAGCGACGAAGGCCTTACTGTATCCCCAATTCCCATCGACAAAGACGGCATTCAGATCGACAAGCTGCCCACCAATATGAAGAGTCTGACCTACGTGAACCCATCCAATCAGTTCCCGACAGGTGCGGTGATGCCAATCGCTCGGCGGTATGAACTGATTAAGTGGGCGGTGGACAACGACAGCTATATCCTGGAGGACGACTACGACAGCGAACTGAGATACTTCGGCAAACCGATTCCGGCCATGCAGGGGCTGGATCGGAGTGGCAGGGTCATCTATCTGGGCTCCTTCTCTTCCACTCTGTTTGCCGCAATCAAAATCAGCTACATGGTGCTTCCGGTGGAACTGGCGGAGATTTTCAACCGGATTAAGAATCGCTACAGTCAGACCTGCTCCAAAGCAGAGCAGCTGTGCCTGGCCATTTATATGGAGGAAGGGTACTACTACCGGAATATTAAGCGGTGCCGCCGCATGAATGCGGAGAAGCTGGAGACCACCATGAAGATGTTCGCCCAGGCCAAGGGGGACTTTATCGAACCGATTGATTCTCGGTCGGGTCTGGCCATTATGCTCAAAGCCCACACGGAAATCCCCGCGGAGGACATTTGCCAGATTGCCAACAAAGTGGGACTGACCATGCGGCCTGTGGGGGATCTCTGTACGGAAGACTCCCAGGTGGTGGTATTCTACTTTTACCGAGTCTCCGATGCGCTTCTTCGCATCCTGATTAAAATGTTCGTGAACAACGTGGGTAAAGCCATCGCCGCTTTGGAACGCCACAAGCTGGCGGAAAGAACGCAATAGAAAACATCCCGGGATCGCCGGGATGTGGTTCGGGGGATATTCGTGATGCTAGAGCTTCAGGGAAACCTCGCCGCCGGATAGGCTGCGCCGCCCCTCTAGAGTGTTCACCAACAGGTGGTATTGGTCGTCCACCCCTTCCACGTAGGCGGAAACGGGCTCTTTGCCGGTTTCGGTGACGGTGACCTGCTTTCCGATGATGAAGCAGTGTTCCCGGTAGTAGTCCAGATACTGGGAAGCGTTAAGAGATGGGGCGCCGTCCAATGCGCGGTGGAGTTCCAAGATTAATTCCGATGCAATCTGATTCCGGGTAAAAGCAGGCTGCGCCGAGTCCGACAGTGAACCGGCGATGCCAGATAGCTCCGGTGGAAATCCACCTTTGAGGCAGTTGATGCCGATGCCCACGATAACCCGTTCAAAGTTTCCGCTGTCCAGGCTTCCCAGCGCTTCGGTGAGAATTCCGCAGATTTTCAGGTTGCCTCGGTAGATGTCATTGACCCATTTGATTCCAAGTTCCTCACCACTGATGCGGCTCAGAACCTGATGGGTGAGAACCGCAGCCACGGTAGTGACCTGGGAGATTTCCTGAATGGGGAAAATCGGCTGGAAAGAATAGGTTAGATAGATACCGGTGCCCTTTGGAGACAGGAAGGATCTTCCATATCTGCCCCGTCCGCTGGACTGGTAATTAGCGATGACGGCAGTGGCTGGGTCTCTATAAGGAAGGGTCTTGCAGTAATTATTCGTGGAGTCGATAGAATCCAGCACTGTGAGCTTAAGCGCATCGCTGGAAACATCCTTACGGCACAGAAAATTCTGAATTTCATCCTGAGACAGAATGTCGGCACCTGTCTCCAGGCAGTATCCTTTGCTCTGGATGCTGCGAATCTCATATCCCTCTTCTTGCAGGGCGTGAATGGCTTTCCATACTGCATTTCTGGAAACACC
>JAUNEW010000112.1 GCA_030525365.1 Eubacteriales bacterium | reverse complement strand
GACCTGATTAGTTCCGGTGCCACGGAGTTCGTTCTCCGCAACAAGATTATCGACTGCGGAAAAGAGATGAGCCGGCGAGAACTGGTACAGGGTTCCTGGGGAAACATCTCCCTTCGTCTAGACGAGAACACCATGCTAATTACACCGAGTGGAATGGATTACTATTCCATCCACACGGAGGACATTGTTCGAATGGACATTCACAAGTTGGAATACGGAATGCAGCGGAAACCTTCTTCCGAGTTCCGTCTCCATGCGGCACTGTACCGGAAGTATCCGGGATGCAATGCGATTATCCACACCCATTCCAACGGAATCAGTGCTTTCGCCGCAGCCCATGCTGGACTTCGCATTACGGAACCGCCTCTCGATGTCCTGATTGGTTCCATTCACTGCAGTGACTATCAGGAACCGGGCACCGATGCCCTTTGCGACAGCATTATGGACACCATTGACGGCAGTCTGGCCTGCATCATCGCCAACCACGGTGCGATTTTCTACAGCCGAGACTTGGATGTTACCCTGGCCATTGCGGATGCGGTGGAATCCAGAGCCTGCAACATTCTTGGCCTAGGTCAGTCCATCATCCAGAGGCGTTCAGAGGAAGCGGAAGATTCCGACGAGCCGGAAACAAAGTAGTGTAAACAATTTCTTTTTACATAGAGGAGGGTATTATTATGAGTTTGATTCGAAGAAACGAAGAGCGGAAAAGCACTCGAAAAGACGCTGTTCAAGGCGGTCCGGGACACCTGCTTTCTCTGGTAGGAGTGGAACAGGATTCGGAGATGTGGGGGAAGGGCCGCATGCTTAACGACAACGTTCTGGAGAAGGAGTGCGGCGTCGGCTATCACGTTCACGAAGGAGATGCGGAGATTTACGTAATCCTTTCCGGCGAAGCGGAGTACAACGACAACGGAACGGTCACCACCCTGCATGCCGGGGATGTTACTTTCACCGGTCCGGGAGAGGGTCACTCTATCACGAACCACGGAGATGAGCCGGTTCGCTTTATGGCTATCATTCTGTACGTATAATTTCCATACGCAAGAATTTAATACAGACGAAAACGCATGTCCAGGCGAATTGGGCATGCGTTTTTTTGGTTCTTATTGATTTCTATTTAAGCTTGGACCATACCTCGTGCACCGATTTTCCTTACCTCCCGGAAGTATGCGAAAATCATTACAAGCATGGTAACCAGCCAGCTAGCCGGATACACCGCCATCAGCACGCCCCAGGTATGCCACTGGCTGAACACGGTATAGACCCACAGAATTCTCACTCCGCAGATTCCCACAAAGGTTACCACTGCAGGAACCATGGAGGAACCATACCCTCGCATGGCACCGGAAAGCACTTCGATGACGACATTCAGTACTTCCGTGGAAAGCAGGGTGAACACCCGAATGTATCCGTAGTGAATTACCACCGGATCCCCGTTAAAGAGCATCAGAAGCTGTCTGCCGGAAAGGATCAAGATCACCGCAACAATCACGGTGAAAAGTTCGTCCAGCAGAAGAACCTGCTTCGTAATCTGTCGGCATCGCTTCAGGTTTCCAGCCCCGTAGTTCTGGCCCACGAAGGTGACCGCTGCCTGGCCAAAGGAATTCAGAATATAGTATCCTATAATTTCCAAGTTAAATGCGGCAGAAGAACCGGCCACCACGTCTGCACCTAGACTGTTAATTGCCGACTGCACCACCAGATTGGAGATGGAGAACACTGTACCCTGGAGTCCCGAAGGAATTCCGATTCGAAGAATGCTCTCCAGAATCGCGCGATTCACCTGGAACTTTTCTCTCTGTAACCGAATTGCTCCCTTGGACCTGCATAGAAGCAAGAACAGCAATGAAGAGCTAACCACGTTGGCTATCACCGTTGCCAGTGCAACTCCTGCCACATCGATATGAAGTCCGACTACGAAGACCAGGTTCAGAATCACATTGATAACACCGGATATGAACAAACACATCAGCGGCGTTCTCGTGTCCCCCTGGCTCCGGAAAATGGCGGATTCAAAGTTGTACAGCATGATGAACGGCATCCCCAGGAAATAGATTCTCAGGTATTCAATCGCCATAGGTGCAATCACCTTCGGCGTTCCCAGAAGCTCCACCATCGGTCTTGCAATCAGCTGACCGATACAGGTAATCAGAAGGCCGCATACCACCGCCAGAATGATGGCCGTATGGGTAGCCTCGCTAATTTTCTTCTCGTTGTGCTGACCGGTGTAATTGGAAATTACCACATTGGCACCGATGGACACGCCCACGAACAGGTTCACCATGAGGCCGATAATCGGGCTGTTACTTCCCACCGCTGCCATTGCATGCTTGCCGGCAAACTGACCGATTACCGCAATATCCGCCGCATTGAACAGCTGCTGCAGAATACTTGTCAGGGCCAGTGGCAACGCAAAGGCGAGAACCTTCGGCCAAATTCGGCCGCTTAATAAATCCGATTTTTCTTTTTTCTTATTACTTAACGTATAAATCTCCCCCTCTTATCTTACAGTCCCAGAACCTCTTCTACCACTTCCACAGCGGCACCAATGCATTCTGGACATGAGAAGAGGACTTTGCCAGTATCCAGGCCCTTCAAATCTCTGCAAATAAGTCCGCCGGTCTTCTCAACGAATTTCTCCTTCATTTCCTTTGCAATCTTATAGGTCGCTGCCTTGGTTGCCGGATTCTCCAGATTTCCATCGCTGTTCTTGAGACCGGCCAGCATGATGGCACCGGAAAGAGCTCCGCAGATTCCGTCCGCACATCCTGCACCGAATCCGAATCCTTCACTGATGCGGAACAGGGTTTCCTTGTCCATGCCGATTTCCTCGCTGAATGCCACAACCACAGCCTGGGCGCAGTTATACTTCTTGTTGTGCAGCTGATCTGCCATTTCCTTCTTGTTCATTTCTCTACCTCCATACATTAAATAATCTTATAAATTAATTGATAACTACAATATTTCCGCCAGCTTGAGAACATTTTCCGGTTTCGTGGCCCAGCTGGTGCAAAATCGGATTACCGAGCGGGTATCATCGTACTTTTGCATGTAACTGAACACCACCTTCTTTCGAAGTTCTTCCATCTTGCGGTTGTCCACAATCACGAACTGCTGATTCGTCGGAGATTCGAAGTAGAACGGATAGTTCTTCTCGTGAAGAATCATCTTCAGCATCTCCGCCGTATCGATGCCGTTCTGTCCCAGCTTGTAGTACAGCTTGTCTTTGAACAGTTCTGCGAACTGAATTCCTAGCAGTCTTCCCTTGGCAATCATGGCCCCATGCTGCTTAACCTGGGTCTCAAAGTGGGCCGGCATGTTGTTCTTGGTAAAAACAAGTGCCTCCCCGCACAGTGCTCCCACCTTGGTCCCGCCGATATAGAACACATCCGTCAGCTTTGCAATGTCCTTGATTGTGGCTGTATTCTCGTGGCTAGCCAACGCATATCCCAGTCTGGCGCCATCTAAGTACAGCGGAATATGGTACTTGTGGCAAATTAAACTCAGCGCCTCTAGCTCCCGCTTGGAGTACAGTGCACCGTACTCGGTAGGCTGAGAAAT
>JAUNEW010000111.1 GCA_030525365.1 Eubacteriales bacterium | reverse complement strand
CCACCGTGGATTACGTGGGCCGCTGCGCAACTCCCCTGGGAATCATCGCCATGGGCGCCTCTTTCCAGTGGGCGAAGGCCCGGGAATCCGCCGGTCCTGCGGTAATCAGCACCCTGATCAAACTGTTCGGACTCTGCGCCCTGTTCCTGCCGCTGGGGGTTCACCTGGGATTTCGAAAGGACTTACTGGTGGCCGCGCTGGTGATGTGCGGTTCTTCTAGCACCATCAGCTGCTTCGTCATGGCCAAAGGCATGGGCCACAAGGGAGACCTGACCATCAGCGTGGTCATGCTCACCACCCTGCTGTCCGCCTTTTCCCTGACCTTCTGGCTGTTCATTATGAAGACGAACAATTGGATCTAAAGAAAATGCCGGCTTGCACGCAAAAGGAAAAACGCCTGCGTCAATTCGCTGAATATTCCACAAGGACAGATGCTATCGTTGATGAAATGATGAAGGGCTTTCGAATGGCGAGGAGCAACTTTTTTTGCCCTCGCCCGAAAGCCCAAATCTTTTCATCCTACGATAGCCTGTCCTGAGGACATGAAGTGAATTGACGCAGGCGCTTATTCGTCTAGCAGTCGGTACCCCACGCCGATTTCCGTCACAATGTACTGAGGCTTCCCCGGTACTTTCTCGATTTTGCGGCGAAGGCCCGCCATCAGCGCCCGCAGGGACTGGGTGTTGTTCCCGTAACTAACGCCGTACAGTTCGTCCAGCAGGGTCCTTGTGGTGATGACTTTTCCAATATTGTGGAACAACAGGGAAAGAAGCTGGTATTCCAGCGGCGTAATGTGCACCGGCTCGCCATCCAGGAACACTTCCTTGGTATCGAAGTTAATACGAAGCCCCCGAACGGAGGCCTCCTGCCCCTGACGATTCCGTTCCTCCCGAATGAGATGGCGCCGAAGCACTCGAATCCGGGCCATCAGCTCCGAGGTGGAGAAGGGCTTGGTCAGGTAATCCTCCGCCCCTCGGTCCAAAGCCTCAATCATATCCTCTTCCTTGTGCCGCGCGGACACCACAATAATCGGAATCGCCGAGTTCTTTCGAATTCGCCGGATGAGATCCAGCCCATCCCCATCGGGAAGTCCCAGATCCAGCACCATGATATCCGGATTCTTCGATCGGAACTTCCGCATGGCATCCTCCACCCCGTAGGCGGACACCACGCCGTATCCTTCCTCCATCAAAGAATAGGCGATGAAGTCCTGAATCTGCCGGTCATCTTCTACAACCATAATTATTTCTTTGCTATCTGCCATTTTCTTCCTCCATTGGTTCCATCGGTAAGGTAAAAACAATTTCCGCCCCGGCGGTGTCCTTCCGATTCTGCGCTTTAATCGTCCCCCCATGGGCTCTTACGATGGAGTCGCAAATGGAAAGGCCCAATCCGAATCCTCGATACACCACCGTGTCTCCCCGGTTGGACTGGTAGAATGGTTCGAAGAGGTGAGGAAGGTGTTCCGGATTAATCCCCTTTCCCTGATCCCGGACGCGGAACACCGCGTTGTTTCCGTTCTTTTCCAGAATAACCTGGACACCATCGGTTTTCCGGGTGTGGTGAATGGCGTTCTCCAGAAGATTGGTTACCGCCTGCTGAATCAGAGAAGCGTCCATGGGAACGAAAAGAATTTCATCCGGTAAAATAACCTTGATATCGTATTCCGGGTGGTGGACTTCCGTCAATTTCACAGCAGCGCCGATGACTTCCTCCGCTGCCTCCACTTCTTTCTTGATGTGAACGCCGCTTTCCAGCCGTGTGATTCCCAGCACATTCTCCACCATGCCGGACAAGTTCTGAGCATCGTCATAGATATTTTTGGCCATGCGGTAGTTCAAATCTTCCGAATCCAATGCGTGCATGAGCATTTCCGCATTCCCACAGATGCTGGTAAGGGGAGTCCGTATATCGTGGGAAATGGAACGGAGAAGCGTGGAACGAAACCGTTCTTCCGAAGCTTCTTCCCGGGCTTGGATTCGAAGTTCTGCGGTTCGATATCGGTCCAGTGCCAGGCAGGTGCTGTCGATGATGGAGTGCAGCAGCTGAATCTCCGCCTGCTCCATCCGTTCCTGGTCGCCAATTCGGATGCGAATGGCACCTACCAATCCGGCGTGTCCCCGCAATGGCCACTCGTAGAATTCATCTCCTCGGATGAAGGATTTCTGACCTTCCATCATCCACTTAAGAATGCCTTCGGTGGAATGGAAGGGATACTGAGTTAGTGCCGCTTTCGGCCCGGCAGTCTGATACACGTAGTTCCCGCGAGGTGTTCCGTTTCGATCGAAGGCCACGTATCCCACTCCGCAATTCAAACCTTCGTTGATTGCCGTCAAGGCGACTCCCATGATGGCTTCCGCACTCTTGGCATCTGCCAAATCGTTGTTCAAATGGAGAAGTTGCTCGTTAAGCTCCCCTCGTTCCAGGGCAATCTGGGCTTCTTTCCGAACCCTGGATGTGAGGATGCTGGTAACCAGAGCCACCACAATCATGACCGTCATGGTAACCAGATACCGCGGCGGTTCTGTCATGTTATAGGAAAACTTCGGTGTGGCAAAAAAATAGTAATACACCATGGTGGACCCGATGGAGGCCAGGACCCCCAGCTCGAAACGACCAGTTCTCCACACCACCAGAAAGACGCAGAGAAGGTACAGCATGATGGTGGCTTCCGCCGAAATCATGCGAAGGGAGAACCCATAGGCCACCAAGGATGTGGCCCCGAAAATTCCCAGAGTTACGAAAACGTGATACAAATACGAATTTTCGTCATCCGGTCCACTTAATCTGATGTATCTATCCATTGTTTCCTCACTTAATTTGTGTATAATTTACCTATGATACTCGATATACTTGTGATTGTAATTTTTGTAATATTTGCGCTCCGTGGAAAGAACCGAGGTCTTGGAGAGTCCCTCATCCGGCTGGCTGCTCTCATCGGCGGTATCGCACTGGGTACTGCCCTGACGAAGCCGCTATCCGCTCTTCTTCTCCGGACCCCCATTCGCAGCTCTGTGCAAAGTGGTCTGGAGAATGCCTTCCATGGAACGAAGGCAAACCTGATGGATTTCATTCCCAAAGCCATCGGTACCACCCTTCAGGACCTGGGCATTCAGGACCTGTCTATTGACGTGAGTCATTTCACCCAGTTAGCCATTCTAGTGCTAGCATTTCTATTGATTATCCTGGCGGTGAATCTGGTCTCTCTGGCCCTTCGCCGTCGACTTCATGCTGCTCGGAAGAAGGGCACCCTTGTGGGCAGTACCGACTCCGCTGTCGGTTTTCTAGCAGGTGTTTTGAAGGGCACGCTTTTCGTCTTCCTCTTCCTGGCTTTCATGTTCCCGCTGGCAGGGGTCTTCATGCCAGATCAGATTCAGAATATCAATGAGCAGCTCAACAACTCTTACATTGCCGGGCCGCTCTACGATATTAATCCCCTTCTTCTTCTGTTGAAAAAATTCTCACTCTAACTTAGTCCGGATTCCCCTATTTCAAGGTGACGGTCATGGTCACCGGGTTGTGGTCGGAATTCTTGAAGTTCAGATTATTTGTTTTTACCGAACTAATTTCCACGTTCTTGGACACGATAAAACCATCCAGCATATACCGCAGGAAGTTCTTCTGGTCGG
>JAUNEW010000110.1 GCA_030525365.1 Eubacteriales bacterium | reverse complement strand
TTTTTCTTTTTTTGAGATTTATGAACAGGGGTGTTCACCGTGGGTCAAAGAGAACCATCGGGAGAACATCCTTTTTCTGTTTGAAAAAATCAATTAAACAGCTTTAACTTGAAAAAACGTGGAATTGGTGTACAATAACAGAGGAAGAATTTTGAGAGGAGAGACCAAAATGACAGACTGGGGAAGAAACGATCCGTGCTGGTGTGGCAGCGGAAAGAAATATAAGAAGTGCCATTACGAATTCGATCGTAAGCTGGAAGAGCTTTACGATGAAGGAGCAGAGGTACCAACAAGAGATTTGATTAAGACGCCGGAAGAGATTGAAGGCATCCGGAAGAGTGCAGCAGTGAACATTGCAGTGCTGGATTACGTAGCAGAACATATTCGGGCAGGAATCAGCACCGCCGAAATTGACAAGTGGGTCTATGACGAAACCACCAAGAGAGGCGCGATTCCGGCACCGCTGAATTATGAAGGATTTCCAAAGAGCGTCTGCACATCCATCAACGAAGAAGTGTGCCACGGAATTCCTTCGGAAGATGTCATTCTTAAGGATGGAGATATCATCAATGTAGATGTATCCACCATTCTGGACGATTATTATTCCGATTCTTCCAGAATGTTCTGTATCGGAAATGTTTCACCGGAGAAACGGAAGCTGGTGGAGGACGTGAAGAAATCCATCGAAATCGGACTGGAACAGGTGAAGCCATGGGGCTTCCTGGGAGACATGGGGCAAGCCATCAACGACTTCGCCAAGTCACAGGGCTATTCGGTGGTCCGTGAGATTGGCGGCCACGGATGCGGGCTGGAATTCCACGAGGAACCGTGGGTTGGTTTTACCACAAAACGGGGAACTCAGATGGTAATGGCACCAGGAATGGTGTTCACCATTGAGCCGATGATTAACATGGGAACTCATCAGGTGTACACGGACAAGAAGAACGGTTGGACGGTCTACACAAGAGACGGAAAGCCATCCGCTCAGTGGGAGATTCAGGTGTTGATTACGGAGGATGGATACGAAATTCTGGCGTACTAGCGTGAGATTTCCCATGAATTTGTAAAAAGATAAGCGTAATGCAAAAGTTTCCGAGGTGTCAAAGAAATTTCTTGACACCTCGGTTTTGTTATGGTATATTACCAAGGTATGATTGAGAATATATCGAAAGTGGAATACGCCAGTCTGCTGTACGACTTCTACGGAGAGCTTCTGGATGATAACAAGAAGGAAATCATGAATCTTTACCATGAGGATAATTTATCTCTGGCGGAGATTGCCGAGGACCTGGGGACCAGCCGTCAAGGCGTTCATTATACGCTGAAGAAAGCGGAGAAGTCTTTAGAGAAGTACGAAGAGAAGCTAGGGCTGGTACAGAAATATCTGGATAATCTGAAGAAGTACGATCAAGTGCAGAGTATTGCGGAGAAATACATCTTCGATGAGACTCTAGACGAGAATCTAAGGAAAGATATTCAGACCTTAACAGATACAATAAGAGATTTAATGGAGTAGAGAATGGCATTTGAAGGATTAGCGGATAAGCTTCAGGACACATTCCGACACCTGAGGGGCAAAGGCGTTCTTTCCGAGAAGGACATCGACGCGGCAATGCGGGAAGTCAAGCTGGCTTTGCTGGAGGCGGATGTCAACTTCAAGGTGGTGAAGAAATTCGTCGCCGACGTGAAAGAAAAGGCCCTGGGACAGGATGTGATGAAAAGCCTGACACCGGCTCAGCAAGTTGTTAAAATCGTCAAGGACGAGCTTGTGGACATGATGGGCGGTGCCAATAGTAAGTTGACCTATTCTCCAAGTGGTTTTACCGTATACATGATGGTAGGACTTCAGGGTACTGGTAAAACAACCACCTGCGGAAAGTTGGCCAACTATTTGAAACAGAACGGCAAGAAGCCGATGTTATGTGCTTGTGACGTATACCGTCCGGCGGCGATTGACCAGCTTGAGGTTGTTGGAAAATCTGTGAACACACCGGTGTTCACCATGAGAGAATCCAGTAATCCGGTGGAGATTGCTAAGGCCGGAATGGAAGAGGCGGAGAAAAAAGGCTGTAACGTCCTGATTGTGGATACTGCCGGCCGTCTACAGATTGATGAAGAATTGATGGATGAGCTGAAACAGCTCAAGAAGAATATTCGTCCCCACGAGATTCTACTGGTGGTGGACGCATTAACCGGTCAGGACGCGGTTAACATCGCATCCGGATTTGATGAAGCGTTAGGCGTAGATGGAATTGTCATGACCAAGATGGATGGTGATTCCAGAGGTGGTGCGGCACTTTCGGCAAAGAGCGTCACCGGTAAGCCAATCAAATTCATGGGAACCGGTGAAAAATACGATGCACTGGAACCATTCCATCCGGATCGAATTGCTTCCAGGATTCTGGGCATGGGCGATATGATGAGCCTGATTGAACATGCAGAGAATTCTTACACGGAAGAAGAAGCCATGAAGATGGAGGAAAAACTCCGGAAGAATAAGTTTGACCTGGATGACTTCCTTCAGCAGATGGAACAGATTAACAAGATGGGTGGAATTGCTAAGATTATCGGCATGATTCCGGGAATTTCCGAGAAGGACAAGCAGCAGCTAGACTTCGATAAGGGAACGGAACAGCTGAATCAGATGAAGGCGATTATCCAGTCCATGACAAAGGCAGAGCGTCAGGATCCATCCATTCTGAACGCCAGCCGCAGAAAGAGAATTGCTGCAGGAAGTGGACGCAGCGTAACAGAGGTGAATGCCCTGATTAAGCAGTTCACAGAGATGAAGAAGCAGCTCAAAATGTTCAATAACCCGAAGGCTATGAAGAGAAATAAGCTATTTCGTGGATTGATATAAGATGTTAACAAATTATTTTTTTAAACACAGGAGGACAAAATGGTAAAGATTAGACTGAAGAGAATGGGCGCACACAAGAAACCTTTCTACAGAGTAGTTGTAGCAGATTCCCGTACACCAAGAGACGGTAGATTCATCGAGGAAATCGGAACATACAACCCGCTGAAGGATCCTGCAGAAATCAAGATCGATGCAGAGAAGGCTCAGAAGTGGATTTCGAACGGTGCACAGCCGACAGATACTGTAAGAGCTCTTCTGAAGAAATCCGGCGTAGAACTCTAAGAGAAGGGAATTTCAAATCATGGCTAGTCTAGTTGAAGCAATTGCCAAAGCACTGGTGTCTAAGCCTGACGAAGTCGTTGTAACCACCGAAGGTACCGATGATAACATGACCGTGTACCTCAAAGTTGCGAAAGATGATATAGGTAAGATCATTGGCAAACAGGGCCGGATTGCTCGTGCAATTCGTACAGTGGTCAAGGCGGCAGCCATCAAGCAGAACAAAAGAGTCTCGGTGGAGATCGTAGAAGACTAATATCAGAGTCTGGCAAACTGATTGTTACAAGCATGCAGGAGAAATCTCTGCATGCTTGTTTGCTAGTAGGAGAAGAATATGGCTTTAAAAGATGATAAGACGATGGTGAACATCGGTCGTCTCACCGCAGCGGTGGGATTGAAGGGAGAAATCAAGGTACTGACCTATGCGGAAGATTCGGAAAATCTTCACGAAGGAACCCTTCTTTACATGGAAAAAAATCATACAATAGTAAC
>JAUNEW010000027.1 GCA_030525365.1 Eubacteriales bacterium | reverse complement strand
GAGCACCTGACTCTTAATCAGGGTGTCCAGGGTTCGAACCCCTGATCGCGCACCAAGGAAGCAACTTCGTTGCTTCCTTTTTTTATTGCCTCTGGCGGGCCGGATAACCTAATGTGACCGCCGTGTGATATGTTGGCGGCAAAATTCCTGGAACTCCGTAAAATGGATGTCTGGGCGTCAACTTTTTTTACCGGAAAGGGTGAGGAGCGAGTATCAAATGTGAAAACATGGCGGAACGCACACTGGAATCCCTGAGATTCAGCCACGGTAAAGTGGTTAGGATTTGTAAAAACAGGAAATTGTTGGCGGAAGGCGGCCGTTGAAAGCCGCAATTGCGTTCTTACGCCGTCATGCTTTCATCCCGCCATCACATTGGACTCCCAGCATTGACGGTCACCTCTTCGCCTGGCCAACACATCGTCTACAGTTGACGAAAATCTGAGAAAAAAGGGACTGCCGTACTTTTTTAGCACGACAGCCCCACCATTAAGTATAGAGGTAGATTTTTAAATCAACTCGAACACCGGACCAAGGTAAATTTAAAGGAGAAAGTTCTATGACTAATTTCCGCCAGCATCCAAGTTGGATTTGCAATTTATTTATACATAAGATAAAGAACCTTTTTTACTATCTTTACAGGAAATTCCCTATAAAGATTACTGCGATGGCAATGGGGCAAACATATTTGACACATACTTTGAGCCATGCTCTCTGAAGCGGCTTTTCAACGTTTGCTGCATCCAGGAAGTTTTCAACTCCCCAAATCCATCCACAGAATATGGCGATTATGAATGCACCGATGAGCACTAGATAGTTACAGGTAAAGATGTCCATCTTATCGAACAAGTTGAGACTCAGTATCGAGATGCTTCCCACAATCACATCGCCAGAAACAACGATAGCAAGCGCCTTTTTTCGGCTCCAGCCATACATATCCATCAGCGTATTTACCACCGCTTCCGCCATGCTAATCGATGACGAAAATGCTGCAATAAAGAATCCGACATAGAATATCGTTCCAATGATTCTTCCCCCTGCTACCGCATTGAATGCGTTTGGCAGTGTAATCATCGACAGGCTCACTCCCGCTGCCGGCTCAAGATTGAAAGCAAAGCATATTGGGAAAATCATGAGTCCTGCGAACACACCTGCGATAATAATCGATACACTGATAATCGAACAGTCTTTGAATAAGCGTTCCTCTCTGTTGGTCACACAGCTTCCGAACACCATCGACGCCAACATTCCGATGCCGATAGCGAAGAATGCCTGTCCAAGTGCTGCAGTGAACGACGAGAAATGGAAGTTTGATACATCCGGGTTAAAAAGAAATTTCAGTCCCGCTGAGGAACCCGGAATTCTGAGGCCTATAATGATGCATACAATCATGATGACTTCGAGTGCCGGTATCATGACTTTGCAGATCTTTTCAACACCGCCTTGAAGGCCTCTGCTTACTACAAGGGCTAACAGCCCCCATGCGATGATTGCTCCGATGAACATCGTGGGTCTATCTGCATTCAGGGCATTAAACGATGCCTCCACTTCTGCTGCGTCCATCCCCTGGAAATAGCCGGTGGCCGTCCGCCAGATATAGACCACAACCCATGCGTAAATCGGAGTCGTATATGCATTTATCATCCATCCAGATGCCAAATGCACATACCCTGTTAGGTGCCACTTACTGCCTTTCGGCTCCAGTTCCTTGTATGCTCCGACAGCTGTCCGACGAGACTTAAATCCCATCGACATCTCGGCTGTCAACAGCGGAATCCCGACGAAAAGTATCGCTATAATATACGTAATGATGAATAACGCCCCGCCATTGGTTCCACATATATATGGAAACCTCCACAAACTGCCTATGCCAACGGCAAAGCCAATCATCGTCATCAGGAAACCGAAAATACTTCCGAACCCGCCTTTTTCTTCCTTATTCATTTTTTTCTCCCGGCTTTGATCCGCCTTTTCACTGGTAGTACATCTTTCCTCCGAAAGACAAGCGCGGATATATAGGTTTCGTTACGATATACCCGCGCCAGCTACCTTCAGATTCCAGTTACCTGTTACCAGTTGATATCCTCCAGCGTCATATCTCCATAAATCACCTGATCCGCCAGGTCATATGCATTCTCCACTGCGGTTATGCCCTTCTCTTCTGCCATTTTCAGGTTCATATATGTTGACGGCGGCATAATGTCATCGATTGCCTTGTAAAGCTTTTCTTCTGTTGCATTCTTGCCATCCACATATTCCTGATATCCGCAGATTACACCAGCGGTATTGTGCCACCATTCTACCTGGAAGACGATATCTCTTTCCTTGAGCTTTTCTGCCAGACGGATTTCCTCTTCTGTGCTGGACGCCTTGAGTCCGTTGTTTGCAGATCCCCAGACGTATTTGCAATTCAGTTTTGGAATCGTCTCGTCCGAAAGCTGACCACCGATTGCGCATGGGCAAAGAATATCGCACTCATTGAAGTATGCATTTTCCAGCGGAATTGCAGTGATATCTCCCTCATGCTCGTCGATGAACTGCTGCGCTCTTGCTGGGTCCAGGTCTGTTACATACAGTTTGATGTTCTCCTGCAGGAGATATTCACCCATGTACCAACCTACTGCGCCCAGTCCAATCAGTGTTACGCTCTTTCCGTCGATACTCTCTGTACCTTCTTTGAATTTAACCGCCTGCTTTAGCGTCTTGTATACTCCGTATGCGGTCGGTTTTCCGGTTTCGCCAAGAACAGAAGTCTTTGGACCATTGGTGAACTGCATGGAGAAGTACTCGTTCTCAACGTCTGCCAGCTCTGTCGGGAAATTCATATCCGGACCAGTCATCGTACGGCACTTGTCGATACAGTATCCCAGGAATCCTACATGCTGCAGATTGGTAAGATCAATCGGATCCATGGTAACGGTCTGTTTGCAACCACCCATATTAATGTGTCCCGCAACGTTCTTGAAGCTCATTCCTCTGCCCAGGTTCAGTCCGTCGATGATTACTTCAATTTCCTCTTCATCCTTGTTGTGTCTGCGGATACCGCCAGCCAGGGTAGCATGAAGCTTATTGTTAATACCCAGCTTACGAGAATGCTGATTGGACATGTACAGGATATCATAACCTTCATGGTAATAAGCTTCGATACCGAAGTGTTTACCCTTGCGGAGCAGAGTCTGAATCTCATCGAGATAATCGCCTAACTCATACTTTTCGAAGAGTTCCCTTACCTGTTTTGTATTGTAGTAGACAACATCATCTGTAAGAATGCTCTCTGCATAGAACTCCTTATTGTACTTGGAAAAATCCAGATCCGGTTCCCACTGCTTCATCGCTTCCATTGCAAAATGGTCTGTCTTGTAGTCATAACGAATCTTAAGAGTTGTGAGGCCCTCTGCCTTCATCGGTACGGTGATACTACGCTTCATGATATTTCCTCCTTTGTGTGATATGCATGAATTAATTAGTAAGATAGAGAACACTATGTTTTGTGTTGTATGTTTTGTGTTGTGTGCACACTTTGTTTGTGTACTTACTATCTCATAATTTCGTTTCATTGTCAATACCCGTTTTTTGAGAAACTTTTCAAAAACAAGAAAAACCCGTTATAAAACGGGCTTTCGTACTATTAGGAATTTCAATTCTTCATCGTCCTATTCTTATTTTCCGTAGTGTTCGTCGTAATGTTCCATCAGCAGCTTTTCTACCAGGGCGCCATCTCCTTTTTTCACGGCATTCATAATTGCTATATGTTCTTGCAGTTTTCTCTCCGTGTTCTCCTCGTCTTTCCAATGGGTATGACGTACATACAAATACAGCAAGTAGTTGTTCATATCGAAAATATTCAGCAACTTCTCATTTCCTGTGACCTCGACGAAGCTTCTGTCGAATTCCAGTGTTTTCTGGATGTACAATTCCAGATTGTCCTTTTCTCTCGCTTCTACTTGCGCCTTATACCTTTTTTCCAGAAGTTGATACATATCCTTATCTCTTCCGTCTTTATGGGCCGCGCGATACCCGCCTACCAGAATGATGCATATCACCTCATTGAGTTCGCTCATTTCCTTTTCGTTCAATTCGATGACTTTGAATTTGTTATTCACGCTAGTCGTCAAAAGGCCTTCCGCAACGAGCATGGTAAGCGCCTCCCGGATGGGCGTGTTGCTTACTCCCAGTTCCTTTGACAACGTCAGAATCTTAATCTCTTCACCGGATTCATAGTATTGCGAAAAGATCCTTTCTTTTACCAACTCATATACCTGATCCTTTATACTAGATTTTTGTATCGTTGCCATTTCATCAAATCCTTTCAACTTACAATCGCATAGTAACTGTGCATACTACATAGTTACTGTACCACAGGTTATTTTGTTATTTCAAGATACACATAATAAAAATACTCTGTTGCTCAGCTAATTCTCCTCGAAGCACGGTAGCAAGCATATAAATTCCCTGCTCTGTAAACGCAAACGGCATCTTTTTAACATTTGAACCCTGCCTATTACTCTTTTCGTTCAAAGTCGCAATTTGCGACTTTGAAAATTCCTCTGGTATTTCTTCTTTATTAGGAAGGATTATACTTCCATCCATCTCTTTTTCATTAATTTCACCCTTATTCAATAATAAAAAAAGCAAGACCCCAGTGAGATTCACTAGAGTCCCGCCACGCATTCATTATGCACTCTTTCGCATTAAAATACAGCAGAAATTATAATTTCTAGTTTTCTTCAATGAACTTCAGCAAATCTTCGGCTCCCTTGACGATACCGCCCCGGTCTTCCGGTGCACATCCCAGATGGGTGAACACTTCACCGATGAATACGCCATTCTCCTTCAGGCAATCGAACACTTTGTCGATAATGCCACGGCACATCTCTTGCTCCTGCATCGGGCCGAACGGGTTAGCGAAATAGGTGGTGGAAATGCCGGTTTCCTGTGTGGTTCCCTTGGCCATTCTTTTACCCTCGATAAAAATAGCCTTCGCTTCTTCCAGGTCCTCGACTTTGCGAAGTCCAATGCCGTCCCCGTAGTTATTAGCATAGGCAAACAAATCTACCGGGTGGCTATCTGTTACCACGGAATAAGGTGCTGCCGGTGTGATAACCCGGGCGTTGGCCTTGTCCGGATTGAAGAATACGGAACGATTCATGTCTCGGTATGGCGTCGCCGGATCCAGGTCGTCTAGGCGGACAAAGGCGCCGATTTCCGAGCCTTTGGCGTAGACCTGCCCGTCGTGGATGTGGAAGGTTCCCATATCATCGAACACCACCTCGATGTTCTTAATCTTGTCATTTCCAAGGGATTTGAGAGCCTCGATGGTCTCCGACTTGCCGGCGCCGGAATCTCCCATGAGACAGATTCCCTTCTTCTTGCCGTTCTTGAGCGTGATATTCACGAAGGCGCCGTGAATCGGCAGCCACCCTCGCTGCATCATGGCCACATTGTGCAGGGTCAGCACGCTTTTCTTCATATAGCCGAAGTAGGTGATTTTCTCGCTGTAGGATACGCTTCCCACCCACAGGTCGTTCTCCTCATCGTAGTAGAATCCACACTGCTCTTTGCCATCCGGATTTCCGAAGAGAAGGATGCAGTCCGGCTTCTTGGACGCTTCCCTCTTGGTGGCCAGTTCAAACAGGTTGGCACAAGCCACACCGCTGGCCATGAAGTCCCGGTGGAAATAGATGAACACCGTCAAATCTCCCACCTTTGCCGGGAAGCAGAAGAATTCTTCTCTGTTTCCGGTAAAAGTATCAATCGGATTGGTGTCCAGTTTCTCGAAAGGCCACTCTCTTTTGTTAGACTTCGTGTAAAGAATCATCGGCGTACGGAGCATTACCGAGTCGATGAACATCATCTTGCGAAGGGCATCGTAGTTAGAATCAAACATGAAGGCGTCGTTCCGATACAGTGCCAAGCTGGCATTGGTGCCTGCTGGCTGCTGACGATATACCTTGTTGGCTCTTCCCATCAGCGTCTGTTCCAGGCGACGGAAGGTGGACAGCAGCAACTGGTTATGCTGGGAATCGCTGGCAACGAATGCGGTGGACTCCGCGTCTCTTCTTCGGTCGGTGGTAATGGAATACCGGGCATGCCCCTTCCAGAAGTCATAGATTCCTTCTACGAAGGCCAGAGCTGTCTCCCGATCTTCAATATACGGTACATCAATTTCGTCTGCGTTGAACACAATCAGTTCTCGGGCGAACTTGCACAGGGCTTGTACCGCTTGATCTTCGGTCATGTCCCGAACCGCCCACTCATACAGGTTGCTGTCATGTTCTTTGACATAAGACACGTAGCTTGCCAAGAAAGTCTTGAATTCCTTGGACTTCAGCAAATCCGAACGGGACTCCGGATATGCCAGATCGAAGTTCAAAATCACCATGTCATCGGTCAGATAAATTTTCTCTTTCATATCATCTTTTCCTTTCGCTGGGCATCTGCCTATATGCAGATGTAGCCATTAATACACACAACTGAATTGATTGTATCACAGCTCCGGAAACTTCGGTAGTATTTTTAGTGATTTTTCCAAATTTTTGCTATATTTTTGATTTATAATACAATCCTTTGTTATTAATTTACACCGAAATGCTTTGCCATGAAGCCAACGACCACCGATAACACCACGAAAATCCCAGCCAGCCAGGCCGCCCCAGACAGCACAATCCCAATGAGGGCAAAGGGAATGGAAATAATCCAGAACAGAATCTTAAAGATTCCCCAGGTCACCCCCACAGTGAACTTCGTCATGGACCATATCAGGGAACAGATTCCGCTGAAAAACAGTATGGTAAGCAGTGTTAACGTAATCATTCAAATCACCTCTTTCAATATGCAGATATAGCGGATTCCAGGTGGAATCCGCCATGATGAATCATCGTTTTCTATTCTTGCTCTGACAGGCGTTGCTGCGTTCTGAAATTGCTTTCCGCAGCCTCTCTCGTTTCCTCGCTGGAATTTTCATTGAGGCACGGATCATCCAGAGCCGCTTCTGGTTTCGGTTGATACGGTTTGATTTTCGTCGCATCCCCAATGCCCAAGGCCTCTCCTGCCACACCAAGGGATGCCACCGAATCCATGATATCCGTCGGCATATAAATCTTAGTGGCCTGTCCATCGGAAATATTCTTCAGCGCCTCAATGCTTTTCAGCTTAAGAACATTCGCATTCGGGTTGGTTTCATTCAGGAGCTTCAGACCTTCTGCTTCCGCCTGGTATACCAGTTCAATGGATCTGGCACGACCTTCTGCCAATGCAATCTGCGCCTCTTTCTCCGCTTCCGCTGCCAGAATCTTGGCCTTCTTATCACCCTCTGCACGGGATACCACCGATTCCTGGTGCGCCTGGGCTTCCAGTACCGTCTGTCTTCTTTCTCTCTCCGCCCGCATCTGGGTGGTCATCACATCCTCGATTTCCTTCGGCGGAGTGATATTCTTCAGTTCCACTCTAGTTACCTTAAGGCCCCATGCGTCGGTAGCCTCGTCCAGAATCGTCTGAAGGCGGCCGTTAATCTCATCTCGGGAAGTCAGGGTCTGATCCAGCTCCATATCTCCGATAATGTTTCGAAGGGTAGTTGCAGAGAGATTCTGCAGACCGAAAATCGGATCCTCTACACCATAGGTGTAGAGCTTTGGATCAAACACCTTGGCAAAAACCACGGAATCAATACGCATGGTCACGTTATCCTTCGTGATTACCGGCTGGGGCGGAAAATCCAGTACCTGCTCCTTCAGGCTGATTTTCTTCACAATGCGGTCCAGCAGCGGAATCTTCACGTGAATGCCCGCTTCCCAGGAAGCCTGGTATTTTCCCAGTCTCTCAATCACATATACCGCCTGCTGCGGCACAATGCGAACGTTCGGCAATACAATCACCAGGATAATCACCAGTAATACTAATAGCATATTCATCTTTCCTCTCTTTCTACGATTAGAAACAGTCCATCTGCATCACTTCGGGTCAAAGAAAATGACCCGTCAAACCAGATATCGAATCTGATTTTCCAGGTCATAGTAGCACGCTTTACCCCTATGGTCAAATGAATTTTTTCTTCACGAGTCGAAGCTACTTATTATAGAATTTCTGCTCTCCCGTCTTCATAATCGCCGTGCCGCATCCTCGGTCGGTGAAAATCTCTAGGAGCAGGCAGTGAGGAATCCGGCCGTCCAGAATGTGGACTCGGTTCACACCACCGTCAATGGCCTTGAGGCAGTTCTGCACCTTCGGAATCATTCCTCCAGAAATGGTGCCATCCTCAATCATCTGACGGGCATCATCGGTGTACAGCTCGGATACGAAGGAATCCTCATCGTTGATATCCTCATAGACTCCGGATGTGTCCGTTAGGAAGGCCAGCTTGTCCGCTTTCAGAGCCTCCGCAATGGCTTCCGCCGCATAGTCTCCGTTGATGTTGTAGCTCTGTCCGTCCTCTCCCATTCCAATCGGATAGATAATCGGCAGGAAATCATCGTCTAGTAAATCATAGATAATTTTCGTGTCCACCTTCCGTACGGTTCCCACGTAACCAATGTCCTTTCCGTCCGGCATGGCTTTGTCCACGGTCATCAGTCGGCCATCCTTACCGCTGATTCCCACGGCACGAACCCCTAGATTCTGTGCCAGGGTTACCAGGTCGCTGTTCACTTTGCCCAGCACCATCTCTGCGATTTCCAGTGTGTCCGCATCGGTGACCCGAAGACCATTGTAGAAGTTCGGTTCTACTCCCGCTTTCTTCATCCAGCGGCTGATTTCCTTACCGCCGCCGTGGACAATCACCGGCTTGAAGCCGCACAGCTTCAGCAGAACCACGTCTTCAATTACGTGATTCATCAGGGATTCATCCAGCATGGCACTTCCGCCGTATTTCACCACGATTATCTTGCGGTTAAAGCGCTGGATATAGGGAAGGGCCTCTACCAGCACCTCCGCTTTATTCAGATATTTCTCTAGACTCATTATATACCCCTTTCCTGTATACGTTTCCCATTACGAACGGTAAGAACCGTTGATTTCAACGTACTTGTAGGTCAGGTCGCAGCCCCACGCATAAGCTTCCTCTTCGCCATCGTGGAGATCGATTTCCACGGTTACCGTCTTCTCCGACATTACCTTGGTGGCGAAATCGTCGTCGAAAGGAACGGATGCGGAACCCTTGCAGACTTCTACCGTACCTGCCTTTGAGCACACGCTAACGTCAATATTAGACACATCGAAGTCGCAATCCGTGTAACCAATGGCGCAGAGAATTCTTCCCCAGTTGGCATCCGATGCAAATACGGCCGCCTTGAAGAGGGAGGAGCAGATAACGCTCTTTGCCACCATTCTTGCCGCATTCTTGTCCGGTGCATGGCTTACATGGGCTTCCAGAAGCTTCTCGCAGCCCTCGCCATCGCCGGCAATCTTCTTGGACAGGTCCACTGCCACAATGTGCAGCGCTTTGCAGAAGGTATCGTAGGCCTCTCCCGGACCGGTGATTTCCTCATTCTCTGCCAAGCCGTTGGCGATTACCACCACAGTATCATTGGTGGAAGTATCTCCGTCTACGCTGACCTGGTTATAGCTGTCCAGAATCTCATCGGACAGGGCCTTCTGAACCATCTCCTTGGAAATCTTCACATCGGTGCCGATAAAGCTCAGCATGGTTCCCATGTTCACGTGAATCATGCCGCTTCCCTTGGCGATTCCCCCGATGGTGCAGGTCTTTCCGTTCAACTCGAAAGTCACTGCACACTCCTTGATGTAGGTATCTGTGGTCCGGATGGCATCGGCCGCCTTCTTGGATCCCTCTTCGCTAAGCGCCTGCGCCAATCCTGGAATGGTCTTCTCGAAAGGTGCGATTTCCAGCGGAACACCGATTACACCGGTAGCTGCCGGAAGGACATCCTCCGCCTTAATTCCCAGCGCCTTTGCCACAAGCTCGGTTTCCTGCTGGGCAATCTCCACACCGTTCGGAGTGCAGGTGTTCGCATTTCCGCTGTTGCAGATAATCGCCTGTGCAATGCCATCCTGCAGGTGATCCTTCGTCACTGCAATATGGGCTGCCTTCACCTTATTCTTCGTATATACCGCTGCGGCATTTCCTGGAACCTCACTGTACACCAGTGCCAAATCCCCTTTCTCCGCATTCTTTCCAATTCCGGCATAAGCGCCTGCCGCTTTGAATCCCTTTGCTGCGGTTACGCCGCCTTCTACTACTTTGATATTGCTCATCTCTAGCCTCCCTTTGTGTATAAAAATACCCGTCTATTGTACCACTAATTGTTCTGCTTTGCAGATATGATAATAATCTATCAATATGCACAATTTACGTTCGGGAATATGTAATTTTCCCTACTTTTCCCGAAACAGAATGGTATGATAATACAACATTATGAATAAAAATGCAAGTCCATTCCATCGGATTCCCCAATTCCTCTGTATTTTTTTCGGGACAACCGGAAGTTCTCCCGGTCGCCTTCTTCTGAGAAGTCTTCTTTTACCCCTCCTCTATGATATAATCAGGTAAAAGAATTTCCGGTCATCCAGCGGATGTCCGTGCATCAATAGGGAGGAAACAAATCATGGCAGATGGCAGATGGTCCATGACAGAAAACGAATTAAACAGTGTGGCCGGTGGGTTCCAAGTGCGGGATCATCAGGCCCTTCCGAATTACAAGAAGCACCGGAAGGTAAATGATTTGGCGGGAGATGCGCCGCGGATTTGTGCCTTCTGTGGCTCCACCAATCTGGAAGAGGGCTTTGGGGGATACGCCCCCGGTTTCCAGTACAAGAGCGCCTTCTGCAACGAATGCGGCGGCTCTACGGATTTCGTCTTCCAGGACGACGAACACCGGTATTTCTAGGGGCAAGGGCATTTGCACGGAAGCGTGGCGAAATATTATATTCCGTTGCTAGGTGCAATGCCCACATTCTGGTAAGATGAAGGCAGAAAGGAGGATTCCATGTCAACGAATCTGCAAGATAATATTCGGCGGCTGCGCAAAGAACAGGATATGACTCAGGAGCAGCTGGCAGAAAAGCTTCACGTTAGTCGACAGACCATTTCCAAATGGGAGAAAGGACTTTCCATCCCAGATGCGGATATGCTTCTTCGCTTGGTGGATGCGCTGAACTCTTCCATTGATGAACTGGTGGGTTCGGACGATTCCGCGATTTCCCAGAGCTCGTCCTCGGGAGAAGTGTCCCAGGAAAGTGAAGCGCTTAAAGAATATCTTCGCCTTTCCAGCGAACACCTTCGGAGCCGAAACAAGCTCATCAAGACAATCACTTGGATTCTTCGAATCGCCGCCATTCTCATCGGAGGTTTCTTCGTGGCAGTGGTTCTTTTCGTCCTGTTCAATATGCTGATTATGTCAGTGTAATGCTGGAGAAGATTTACACAAGCCCCTTAGGAAGGAGGATTCCATGAAAAAACTATGGTTTACATTGTTGGCCGTAATTGTCGCCGCATTCCCTGTATATGCTTCCAGCGTTCCGGAAATATCGAAACTACCGGAGGTAATCCCTATTCAAAATGCGGATTTGAACCTAACTCCTAATGAAGCTGCGCAAGTTGAGAGATTCAATCAGGGCCTGGTCGAAGCCCTTCGAGAGTCTAATTATGATATTGAAAACAGCGCTACTTCGAACGAAAAAATTCTGGATCAGGTAGTCGAATCCTACTGCCGAAAACATCTGGATCCGCTGAGCAGCGCCCTCTATAATTCTGCTGTGGAAGACTCGCTATTCGGAAACATCCTGTTGGATTCGGAGCAAGCATCCTCGCAATATGTTGCAAACACCCATGTGTATAAAGTAAACGAGCATCTCACCCTCACCATCACACCGCTGGATATCTACCTGGATGAGATTATCGTTACCCCTGTGAATAAAAGTGTCGTCACCACCGCCAAAGCCGCATCCTGGAAATACAAGAAAGTTGCTACCAAGCGGACTCTGTACAAGAAGCTAAAAGATCAAGCGCTCAAGACCTACTCCGTCCATACCGGTGGTGAAGTGAAGTACAATGGTAAATCCGCAAAACACAGCTCGGGTTATTACGCCTACACCCAGCAGGAATCCTATGGATCCGCCTGCACCTTCTCGAAAATTGCTAAGCAGAGCGAGGCCTGCACCGGAACCAGTTGGCATTACAAATATCTCGGCAAGGTCTCTGGGAAGGCGAAGCTAACAACCCCAGTTTCCATTACCGTCACCTTCAAAGAAGAGTTGCTAGGCTGCGAGGCCGTTATCGATAAGAAAGGAAATGTAACGAAGCACTACTGGCCGAAGCTATAATCCCAATAAGGCTCATTGGTAACGGATGGCTGCCGCGAAAGCGGCAGCCTATTTTTTTGTGACACCGGGTAGCTGGGACGTGGGGTTGCAACAAATTATTAGACAGCAACCTTCCATCGGTGGCTCAGTTTCCCAGATTTCATCATTTCTGAGCCACCAATTCCGGTCCAGCGGCCCCCAAGCTCTTCAAGCGGTGGCTCAGGTTCCGGGATTTCATCATTTCTGAGCCACCGATTCTGGTCCCGCGGCCGCCTGAGGGCCGGCCGGGCACTTGCGGTTCACGAAGGTCACACGCACCCCCTTGCCTCGAAGATTTCCACAGATGCAAGTTTTCGTTTTGGTTAAATCCCCGAAAAAAACGGGATGTGCAAAAAAAGAAAGCATACCGAAACGATATGCTCTCCTTCTTTCATCTCAACTTCTTGCGAATTCTCATCCGCATCTAATTTTTATCCAACCTATTCCTTATGCAGTCCATCGAACAGGATGGTGTCGCTACTGGACTGACGATTGTAGGTAGCGGTGCTGTGCTGACCCACTTCCGCGACCTCTTCTTTTGCCTCTTCTTTCGGTTCAACCGGTGCTACAGGTGCTTCCGGTGCCTCTGCCGGGGACTGGGATGAAACTACCTTCGGTTCAACCGGTGCTGCTTTCGGTGCTGGCTGGGTTGGCATGTCCGCTGCCACCGTGGTTGCTGCCTCATCCGGAACTACACGGTGAACCGGAGTTCCCTTGGAAGCGCTTTCCTGTGGTACTTCCTGTGCTGCAGCGGTCGCGGTGGATGCCTTTGCCGCCTGCTTCTTCTCTTTCCGGCGGATGGCCACGTCGATGTCTGCCGGTGCAAAGATATATGTAGTCCGGTTAATCCGAAGGGATCTTCCATCGATGGCGCGGGTGGCACCAGTCAGGAAGTCCACGATGCGGCGAGAGAATTCACCTTCCAGATTCTCTGTATTGATAATCACCACAAGGCCATGACGAATGCACTCCACCAAAGCGTTACATTCCTCCATGCGCATCGGCTCTACAACGATGACCCGGGCTCTGCCGGACTCCGGCGTACCGCTAGTGCGAACCATTTCCTCCAGCGTATTTGGCAATGGCTTATCCTCGTCTTCCGGCGAAAAACCTTTCATAATCGAATCTAAAAAACCCATAACTTTCATCTCCTAACTTCTTATTCAGGAATTCTTCTGTTAGCAACAAGTATATCACATCTCCACTTCAAGAACTACCGATTCTCTGTCGCCTTTGTGTGATGTTCTTGTGTATAAACCACTCGGATGCAAAGCCCCTTGTACAGGTTAATCAGCGACAGGCTCAGGAATACAGCGGCCAGCAAATCGGTGAACCAGTTCATTCCAGCAAGAAGCCGTACCAATAAAGTAATTCCAATAAGCACCATTCCCGCCATGTCCAGCTTCTCCAGCAGTGCCTTCTGATCACGGAACAGGCGGTGCCACTCGATGAGCGCCGTCCCGAACACCACCAGGCAGAATACCGTGGTCATGGACGGAAAGGAATTGGAGGGGTGGGATTCCCCTAAGAAAAGGGCTGGCCCGCAGTTCACCGTGAACACATTCAGGAAGAACCAGAAAGGCAGCATCATCGCATAGGTAGGAATCAGACATGCGATTCCCCGAACCGAGCGAAGGGTCCGTTTCTTTATTAGAACCCATACGGCAAGTAGGATAAAAGAAAGTGCCACCAATACCGCAATCCACCGAATTAGCTCTGTGAATACATAGATATAGGGATGAGAACGAGTGATAAAGTGCACGGCACCGTTCAGATGGGATAGCCCCACATTCATCCCGTCGGCACCGATTCCCCTTACATCCACGTGAAGCACCAGAATCATCAGCACGAAAAATGCCGCCATCCAGATTCCTGCATTTCGGTATGCTTTCTGCTTTCGGTTCATACTTTCATTCCTTTCGCTTTGTTTATTAGAGAGTCGCGTATTTTTACCCCATATACCACATGGTAATCATTGGCATGGTGAAAATACAGAGGACCGTGGTCAGCGCATTGATGGCCGCTGCGTATTTCTCATCCCGGTTGTTCAGCTGTGCTAGCTGGGTGATTAGGGTAGCCGACGGTGCCATGATAGCGAATAGCGTTACTAGCAGGATCATATCGCCGTCTTTTACCAGAGTATGAATTCCGGAATACTTGAAGATTATTGCTGCAATCAATGGCAGTATCACCATCTTAAGAGCTACCACAAAGTATACTCGCTTGTTGCTGAAAAGGTTTTTCCAGTCTACATTATAGAGTAACATTCCGATGACAATCATGCTAATCGGTCCCAACGCTGCCGAAAATCCCCCTAGCGTATCCAGAATCAATCCCGGGAAGTGCACTTGTGCAAAGAACAAGATGATTCCCACCACCACTGCAATCAGGTTCAGGTTGAGGAACACCTTCTTCCAGTTCAAATCCTTCGTCCCTTTCATCATGGAGGTGCAGTGGGTCCAGATGAATAGTCCCTGTACGCAAGAATAGGCGCTGGCGTAAATCATATAGTGATCCCCCAGCACTCCTGCCACCAGGGGCAGAATCAGGTTGGCGCTGTTCGGATACATGATGGAGGCTTTCTCCGTGGCATCTAGCTTATAGAACCTACTAATGGCATAGGTCACCGCCATCAGAATCAGCTGGGAAGCCAATGCCGCTCCCATCGCCAGCATAAATCCATCCCGCAGCTCCGGCGTGTAATCCGCCTGGTAGGATTTGAGAATTGCGCAGGGAAGCAGCACATAGATGCTGAGAAGAGAGAATATCCGGCTGTCTTCGGCCTTCATGATTCCTAGTTTTACTAGAATGAATCCAGCGCCCATGTAGATAAAGAAAATTACCAGTTGTTTTAATAATAGTGTTGTTACCATTTCTCCTTTATGTCCTTTAATACCCGTTTTAAGAACTATTGTACCACTTTAACCGGTTGCGATTAACCCTTAAATCAAATTATCGGAAATTGTACAGAAAAAAACTGTTTTTAACCGAAATAAAACACCGGGAAATACTTGAAACGGGCAGAGTTTTAGGGTATTATTGATGAAGTTGTTAACAATAGGGTTCACTTCGGAACCCCTAGAATATTAGATTTTAAGGAGAATTGATATGAACAAAGCAGAACTGATTGCAAAGATGGCAACTAAGGCTGGACTTTCCAAGGCAGACGCAGAGAAGGCTCTGAACGCTTTCACCGAAACTGTTGGTGAGACACTGGCATCCAAGGAGAAGGTTTCCCTGGTTGGTTTCGGAACTTTCGAAGCAAAGGACAGAGCTGCAAGAGAAGGTAGAAACCCTCAGACTGGCGAAACTGTTCAGATTCCAGCATCTGTAGCACCTACTTTCAAGGCTGGTAAGGCTCTGAAGGATAAGGTAAACGCTTAATCCATTGATTTTCTTAAGAGGACTGTCGCTTCGGCGGCGGTCCTTTTTTTATTATAATAAGACGTCACCAATGTGATGGCCGCATGAAGTTATGGCGGAAACATAGCGAGAACACTAGCATTTAAGAGAATTTTCCGCCAACATATTTCTGCTTGCGCGAATATTGGTCACGGCTTTGAAGCAGAAGCATAGGCTTTCCAGAAATCTTTCCGCCATGTTTTCACATTCGATATTTTCAATTTGCCCATTTATGTAAAAAAAGTTGGCGTTACGACCTTCAGTTTCCGCTGTTCCGGAGACTTCTGCCGCCAGCATATCACACGGCGGTCACAATAGAAGCATTCGAATCGTGGCTTACGAAGATGAATACGATGAAGAGGACGAGGAAGCAGAGGAAGCTACATACACTCCTTACGATGAGGCCATCAACTGTATTGATCAAGAGGGACCATACGGAGGACGTGTTGTCAGTTGGAGTAGTCCGGATGTTAACGGTAATCCACTATTCATAAATATCGGAGCTGATTATCCAGACGATAGCCGTCTAACAGTTGTTATTTGGGGGGAGAACCGAGAAGAATTCATCGATAATCTTGGTGATGCCCTACTGGATGAAGATGTTGTCGTGTGGGGAACGCCCTATGAATACAATGGTGCAGCCCAGATTGAGGTCACCGACCCTAGCGAACTTATGACCTATGAAGAATACCAAGAGTCGGTCGGCTAATTTTTTTTACAGCTACAGCATACTAAGTTTGTATATGTCAGCATTACAAATTTCAAGTCAAGTCCAAATTTGTGTGTAAATTTCCTCTAGGTATCTTTCTGCGATTATG
>JAUNEW010000109.1 GCA_030525365.1 Eubacteriales bacterium | reverse complement strand
AATACATCTTGCCGGATATAAAGAATCCGATTTCCAGCACCAGCACCCCGCCGATTACATCCAGGAACACGTGCTGCTTAAGAAGCAGCGTGGAAGCAAATACCAAGAATGCGGAAATCCAGGCAAATGCCGGATACCACCTTGGCGCCTTCCGAAGTTTCAGCGCGGTCCTGCAACAGAACCAACTTTCCAGACAGTGAATAGATGGAAACAAGTTGTCCGGTGAATCGATTTGATACAGGAGGTACGTCATCCTCTGCCAGACTGATCCTTCCATGCCGATATTCGGCCGCACAATGGTGGTGGGCAGAAGAACAAAGCACAGAAAGCAAATCACCTTCGCTATAATCTCCCCTGTAAAATACACTTTGCAGGCCCTCTCGCTCTCCCGGGCCACCAGGATGAATCCCAGACCCCAGAACAGGTACGCCAGGAAATACACCGTCACCCATTCCGGCCGGAAGGGAATCGCTGAATCCAACGGCGTCTGCAAAATATAATGATGTCTTCCTCCAGTAATCAGCTTCGTGCCGAAATAGGTCAAACAGTTAAACCCCACCACAACAATCAGCATTTTCCAGGAGTAAGACGGTACAATCTTGTTAAATTTATCTTTCATCATGATATCTATCTTCTAAATTACTTTTTTGCAATGTTGTAATTATAATATGATTGCCGAAAGCTTTCAAGCATTCCGGCAATTCCTAATAAAATCTTAATTAAATCTTAATATTTTCTTAATATTCGGTCATGCGTTCATTACACAATCAGCCCGCCGACCAGATAAATCAAACCTGCCACAATCCAGGCCACCACGCACTGGAACAGCACCATCACCAAGGCTGAGCCCTTCCCCTGTTCCTTCCGAATCGTAGCCACCGCTGCAATGCAAGGCGTATACAGTAGGCAGAACACCATGAAGGTGAAGGCCGCTAATGGACTGATTGCCGCTCTTACCGCTGCCGTCCCTCCGTAGACCACCGCCAGCATGGAAACCACACTTTCCTTGGCTAGGAATCCGGAAATCAAGGCAGTTACCATCCGCCAGTTTCCGAAGCCCAGAGGTACGAAAATCGGTGCAAGGAATCCCGCCAATGCGGCCAGGATGCTCTCCTGAGGGTCACTCACCATGTTCATGGAGAAACTGAAGTTCTGCAAGAACCACACAATGATGGTTCCGATGAAAATCACCGAGAAGGCTCTCTGCAAGAAATCCTTCGCCTTATCCCACATCAGAAGGATTACGCTCTTGGCTCCCGGCATCCGGTAATTCGGCAGCTCCATGACGAAGGGAACCGCTTCGCCTTTGAAAAACGTATTTTTACCTACCAGAGCAATCACAATGGCCATAAAGATTCCGATGAAGTACATCAATATCATCACCACCGCCGCATACTTCGGGAAGAAGGTATTCGCAAAGAATGCGTAGATTGGCATCTTCGCCGAACAGCTCATGAATGGAATGAGCAGCAGTGTCATCCGCCGGTCTCTTTCCGACGGCAGTGTCCTGGAGGACATAATCGCCGGGACGCTGCAGCCGAAACCCACCAGCATTGGAACGATGCTCCGCCCCGACAATCCGATGCGCCGGAGCAGCTTATCCATGAAGAAGGCCACCCGGGCCATATATCCGCTATCTTCCAGCAGGGATAAGAACAGGTACAGCACTACTACAATTGGAATGAAGGAAAGCACTGCTCCCACTCCGGTAAAAACAGCATCGATTACCAACGAGTGTACCGGTGCTGCCACGTGCATCCCCGTCATCCATACATCCACCACGTGGGTCAAATACTGAATCCCCTGATCCAGCAAATTCTGGAAGAATGCACCGATGACGTTGAAAGTCAGCCAGAACACCAGTCCCATAATTCCGATAAAGGCCGGGAGTGCGGTCCACTTTCCTGTCAGGAATCGATCAATCTTCTGGCTCCGAATGCGCTCTTTGCTTTCCTTTGGTTTGATTACCGTCTGATGGCACAGACGCTGGATAAAGCGATATCGCATATCTGCCATGGCGGCACTTCGGTCCATGCCGCATTCCTCTTCCATCTGTAGAATAATGTGGTCCACCATATCCCGCTCGTTTTCAGTCAGCTTCAGTGCTTCTTCTACCAGAGGATCTCCTTCAATCAGCTTCGTCACTGCAAAACGCAGCGGAATCTCCGCAGCTGCCGCATGATCCTCGATGAGATTCATGATTCCGTGGATGGCACGGTGCACTGCACCGCCATGATCTTTCGGGCTGCAGAAATCCGTCCGCCCATGGGTCTCGCCCGTCTTGGCAATTCGAATGGCATGCTCCGCCAGTTCCTCAATCCCCTGATTCTTCGCTGCAGATGTGGGGATGACCGGTACCTGAAGGATTTCTTCCATCTCGTTAATCAGAACCGATCCGCCATTTCCTGTCATTTCGTCCATCATATTGAGGGCGATAACGATTGGGATATTCAATTCCAACAGCTGCATGGTGAGGTACAGATTCCGTTCGATGTTGGTGGCATCTACGATGTTGATAATCGCCGAAGGTTTCTCCTCCAGAATGAACTGGCGGGATACGATTTCTTCGCTAGTATAAGGAGAAAGGGAGTATATTCCCGGAAGGTCTACCACCTCCGTGCCTGGATACCCCTTGATATTCCCACTTTTTCGATCCACTGTTACTCCCGGAAAGTTCCCTACGTGTTGATTCGACCCGGTCAATTGGTTGAACAGCGTGGTTTTTCCGCAGTTCTGATTCCCTGCCAGCGCAAACACAATCCGTTCCGCCGTCTTCTCATCCCGGGCCTCCGCATTCTCGCCTTGCTCGCCGATGCCGGGATGGGGAATGTCCTTGGCGGGCAGAATCGGTTCATACACCTCTCCCCGTCCGCCGGGATGCTCATGCACATTGGTAATTTCTATCTGTGCCGCATCTGCCAGACGAAGAGTCAGCGAATATCCGGACACCATCAGCTCCATGGGATCTCCCATCGGCGCATATTTGACCAGGGTAACCTCCACCCCAGGAATCAGGCCCATATCTAGAAAATGTTGTCTAAGCGCGCCCGTTCCGCCCACAACAGATATTACTGCAGACTGTCCAATCTCCAAATCACAGATGGTCATTCTTCGTTCCTCCCATTCATATCTCAAAACACTTCCACTATGATACCACATTTTCCTTTGATTTCACGGAATCTCTTCAAATTCCTTATTCGTTTTCGGGTTTTACTTGAAGCGAGGTTTTTGAAGTGCTAAAATAATTTTCTGTTGGATGCACATCCCCGGCATCGCCGGAAGTGCGTGTGTAAAAAATTTATTTTTAGATATAAATGGCAGGAGCAGTTACATGAAATCTACATTAAGACGTACATGGGCCGAGATTAATCTGGATGCACTGACCCACAATTATCACACGATTCGTAAGCATATCGGCGAAGATGTCCGGTTCCTCGGAGTTGTCAAGGCAGATGCCTACGGACACGGATCCGTACAGGTGGCAGATCATCTGCAGAAGCTAGGTGCGGACTACCTGGCGGTCAGCAGCATTGACGAAGCCATGGAACTTCGGTTCAACGGCATCACCATGCCAATTCTCATACTGGGGCACACCCCGAAAGAACAGGTGGATCGCCTCATCTGTTTCAACATCACGCAAGCGGTAACCTGTGAAGCCAAGGCTTTGGAATACAGCGAAGAAGCGGTTCGATACGGGGGCAC
>JAUNEW010000026.1:7987-16721 GCA_030525365.1 Eubacteriales bacterium | reverse complement strand
TACGGCGATACCGATGTTGCCAAAGTTGCCTATCCGAAATTCCTTGAAAAACTGTCTATTTGCCGAGACTTGTTCCACTGTTATGATTATTCTAAGTTTATGACCGGCACGGATTTAGAGCGTTCCAAAGCAATCAGCGGTGCAGTCAACTTTATTGTCGGCGTGGATAAGGAACGGGAGCGAGAGGATTTCCTAAAGGAAGCACTGCTTCTCAGACAGGCATTGTCACTGTGTTCCTCTCTGGCAGAAAAAGATCTGCGTGTGGAAGCAGCATTCTTTGAATCCGTTCGTGTGCTTGTCACAAGGTTAATGAATCAGGGCGATGGAAAGAAAATCTCTCTGCCGGAAATGAACGCTCGAATTAACGAACTACTGAAAGCCAGCATACAGAGCGATGGCGTTATTAACCTTTTCTCGGACGTAAATCAGGAATTTTCGCTTTTTGATCCGCAGTTCCTTGAGGAAATTTCCAAAATGAAGGAGAAGAACCTTGCTGTAGAGTTGTTAAAAAAGCTGATTGCGGAACAGGTGCAGATTTACCGTCATACGAATGTGGTAAAATCTCAGAAATTCAGCGAGATTATCCAGCGTGCTATGAATGCGTATCTGAACGGAATGTTGACAAACGAGCAGGTCATTGAAGAACTGCTGAACTTGGCGAAGCAGATTGCCGCTGCTCATAAAGAGGGAGATCAGCTTGGTCTGACTGCTGACGAATTGGCATTCTACGATGCTCTGACAAAACCGCAGGCAATCAAAGACTTCTATGAGAATGAAGAACTGATTGCCATTACGAAAGAACTGGCAGATACGCTCCGTAAGAACAGAACGATAGACTGGCAGAAGCGTGATTCCGCAAGAGCAAAGATGCGTATGATGATTAAGCGGTTGCTCAAAAAGCATCGCTATCCGCCGGAAGGAATGGATTATGCGGTGCAGACTGTGATGACGCAGTGTGAGCTGTGGACGGATAATAATGATATGGAGGCTCAAACTGAAAATAGCAAGGAATATACCTATTCTCCAAAAGCGGAATTGAGTATGGTTGCTGAAGATTCGACGCCGTATGAAGAATACTGATGTATGAGCAGGAGTTCAAAAGGATGAAGTTTGGTTAACTAGTTCAACTTGTGCAAATTTTACACGAGTTGCTGTGATTGGAAAACTTGTCCTAGTCAATCAATTGTATACTATCTGCGTCTAGCAGTTGACTGAAAAAATCCCATTTGCTAAACTATTGCAGTAATAGAACAATGTTTCTTCAAGCGGGACATATGGAGGGCAGTATGGGAAAAGAAGAGAGAATAGAACGCATGATTCCGGCTGGAATCGAACCGAAGGTCGTTTTCAAGATTTTCGAAGAGATTAGCCGGATTCCTCGCGCATCCGGACACGAGGAGAGAATCAGTAATTGGCTGGTGGATTTTGCAGATAAATACGGGCTGGAGCATATCCAGGATCAGAAGGGGAATGTTCTGATTCGGAAGCCGGGTTCGCCGGGGAAGGAGAATCATCCGGCGGTGATTCTTCAGTCTCATATGGACATGGTGTGTGAGAAAATCCCCGATTCGCAGCACGATTTCCAGAGGAATCCTATCCGAATTACGGTGAATGGGGATAAGATTCTGGCACAGGAAACCACACTAGGGGCAGATGACGGCATTGGGATGGCCCTTTCACTGGCGCTTCTTACATTGGAAGACATCGTTCATCCCCCGCTGGAAGTATTGATTACGGTGGATGAGGAAATCGGGCTGACCGGGGCGGAAGAGTTTGATGCTTCTCAGCTAAAAGGAAAATATTTCATCAACCTGGATTCCGGGGACGAAGGGGTATTCGTAGCCGGGAGTGCAGGCGGCCCCACCATTTGTGCAGATATTCCATTGAGTTGGAAAGAACCGGAGGCTCATTCAGAGGCGTATAAACTTACCGTGGAGGGCCTACTGGGAGGCCATTCCGGCGAAGATATCCACCGGAACCGAGGGAATGCCAATAAACTTCTTTTTCGGTTGCTGGATGCACTGGAGCGTGCAGGGGCGATAGAAGTGGCTTCGATTCTTGGCGGAATGGCGGGGAATGCGATTCCACGCTCTGCGGAAGCGGTGGTGGTGATTCCATCGGAGGATTTCAAGACGATTCGAAAGGAAATCGAAAACTATCAGGAAATCTACCGAGAGGAATATCGCATGAGTGATCCGGGGATTACGGTGACTTGCCGGCCGCTGGAGGAGGAAGTATCTCGTGTTTTTACAAAAGAATCCATGGAACGTATCGTTGATTTCGGGGTATTCTGTGAGAACGGAATTCTTCGTATGAGTCCGGATGTGGAGGGCGTGGTAGAGTCCTCCAATAACCTGGGGTCTGTGACGACGGAGGAAGAGAAGGTGTCCTTTGTCTTCGTGACACGAAGCTTTCGGGCGAGTGCATATCAGGAAATGGTATTGAAAATCGACCGTCTGGCGCGAAGCGTGGAAGGAAGCAGTCATAAGGAATACGATTGTCTAGAATGGCCCTATGAACCGGAAAGTGAAATTCGGAATATTTTCCTGGAGACATACCGTGACCTGTTCCGCGAAGAGGCGAAGGCCATTCCAGTGCATACGGGGCTGGAGTGCGGAATCATTGCGAAGAATATAGGCAGACCGGTGGACATGATTTCCGTGGGACCGGAAACCAAAGAAATGCACAAGCCGGGGGAATGGTTCAGCATATCTTCGACGCAGAAGTATTGGAAACTTCTGCTAGAGGTTCTGAATCGGCTGTAGAATGCTTGAATATATTCGGTGAATTGAGTATAATTAAATGAAGATTTCACTATGATGCGAAAGCAGACAAAGAGGAGGTACGTTATGACCTTGAAGAGAAGAAATAGACAGATGGAAGTCATGAAGGCAGAGCAGGACGAGGCCATGAAGAAGGCGATGAAGAGAAAAGCCGCTGCGAAGCTAGGCGCTCGGATTGCCGGTGTCAGCATGCTGGCAGGTGCACTTCTGGTTGTTACAACGAAGAAAATCTTTGACGAAATCTTCCTGGAAGATGACTGGTCTGATGTAGACTGGGGCGAAGAGGACGATGATTACATCATCGACTAATTGCCGACAGAATAGAGTATAGAAAGGTTAAGGGAAATGTCGGAATACAAGGGAACGTATTATATTACTACACCAATTTATTATCCAAGTGCGAAGTTGCACATCGGTCACACCTATTGTACAGTTATGGCGGATGCGATGGCCCGTTTCAAGAGACTGAGCGGTTACGATGTTCGCTTCTTGACGGGAACCGATGAGCACGGACAGAAGATTGAGAAGTGCGCAGAAGAGGCACACTGCACACCGAAGGAATATGTGGATGGAGTGGTTGCCACCATTCTGAGACTGTGGGACAAGATGGAAATCAGCTATGACGATTTCATTCGTACCACCGAACCTCGTCACATGAAGCGGGTGCAGAACATCTTCATGAAGATGTACGAGAACGGAGATATCTACAAGGGCAAGTACGAAGGTTGGTACTGCACACCCTGCGAATCCTACTGGCCGGAGTCTCAGCTGGTGGACGGAAAGTGTCCGGATTGCGGACGCGAAGTCAAGAAGATGAGTGAGGACGCTTATTTCTTTAGACTGTCCAAGTACAGTGATGCGCTTCTGGATAATTTCAGAAATAATCCGGATTTCCTGCAGCCGGAGGCTCGCCGGAACGAGATGATTTCCTTCGTAGAGCAGGGACTGGAAGACCTTTGCATTTCCCGTTCTACCTTCGACTGGGGAATTCCGGTACCAATTGATGAGGATCACGTAATCTATGTATGGTTGGATGCGCTGTCCAACTACATTACAGCACTGGGATATTCGGAAGATGACGAGCTTTATAAGAAGTACTGGCCGGTAGATGTTCACCTGGTGGGAAAAGAAATTGTGCGTTTCCACTCCATTATCTGGCCGGCAATGCTGATGTCCTTGAATGAACCTCTGCCGAAGCAGGTTCTGGGTCACGGCTGGCTGCTCATCGACGGTGGAAAGATGTCCAAGTCCAAGGGCAACGTGGTGGATCCGGAAATCCTAATTGACCGATACGGCATTGATGCGTTGAAATACTTCCTGCTGAGGGAGTACACATTCGGTCAGGACGGAATTTATACCAATGAGATTATGCTGAAGCGTCTCAACTACGATTTGGCCAACGACCTTGGAAATCTCCTGTCCAGAACGGTTTCCATGATTATCAAGTACAATGATGGAAAGGTTCCGACAGCAACCACCGAGGATGACATCGACCGGGAACTGAAGGAACTGGCAATCACCGCCGGAAATCGCGTGGAAGAGAAGATGGATACCTTCCAGTTCAACATGGCACTGGACGAAATCTGGGCTATTGTTAGAAGAGCCAATAAATACATCGACGAGAAGATGCCATGGGTTCTGGCGAAGGATCCAGAGCGGAAGGCGGAACTGGACACGGTACTGCGGAACCTGGTAGAGGCGCTCAGAATCGTTTCCATCCTGATTATTCCGTATATGCACACCACTTCGGAACGCATGAGAGAACAGCTGGGACTGTCGGATGTGGAAGCAAAATGGGAGGATGCTTTTACCTTCTATGAGATGGACAACTGTACCGTACAGAAGGGTGAGGTGCTGTTCCCACGTCTGGATATTGAAAAGGAGCTGGAAGAACTTTCCCAGATTCGTCAGGAGAAGGTTGCAACCAAGAATAAGAAGTAATTTACAATTAAGAATGCAGGGGTCTTGAGGTCGCAAGTATCTTGAGACCCTTTTTTCAATATGTTTTCAATATGGAGAAAGATATGCTATTTGATGCACACACACATTTGAACTTTGAAGGATTTGATGAGGAAGAGCGGAGTTTTCGCGCCGATGAAATTGAAAATTCTAACGTAGGGATTATCGTTGATGCAGGGGACTGTGTAGCATCCTCTCGGAAGGCCATAGAGGATGCAGAGAAATACAGCTGGTGTTATGCGGCGGTGGGAATTCACCCGGAACACGCTCTGGATTATACCGAGGAAGATTTGAAAGAAATCGAAACAATGCTTCAGCATCCGAAGGTTCAGGCGGTGGGAGAAATTGGCCTGGATTTCCATTACGGAAAGGATTCGAAGGAAGAACAGATTGAGCTGTTTCGAAAGCAAATCCGAATGGCGGTAAAGCACAATATGCCCATCATGATTCACACCCGGGAAGCCAATCAGCTGACCATGGATATTCTGGTGGAGGAGGGAGCGTTCTCGGAGGAACGGAAGAACCAGTTTCCGCAGCGTCCCGGCGAGAAGGGAGAACCCATCCGTGATGCCAGAGTGCAGCTCCACTGTTTCTCCGGTTCGGCAGAGCTGGCGCTGGAATACATTCGGTTAGGTGCCACCATTTCCATCGGCGGACCGGTAACTTTCAAGAACGGAAGGAAGACTGTTGAAGTGGTTCAGCGTGTGCCGCTGGCTTTTCTGATGACGGAGACGGACGCGCCGTACCTGACACCGGAACCGTTCCGTGGAAGACCGAACCGCTCCCCTTATGTAGAACATGTGGTTCGCCGGATTGCGGTAATTCAGGATCGTCCTTATGAAGAAGTGGAAGAAGCCATATTTGAAAACGGTTGCCGATTCTTCGGCATTGAAGGTATGAATCAGGGAGAGAAATGAGAGTAAGCGGAACAAAAGTATCGGAGAAAGTTCGAAAGAGCGGATTGATTTTGGAGAACAGTACCATTGTGGTGGGCGTGTCCGGGGGTCCGGATTCGCTGACCCTTCTGCACCTGCTTCTGGAAATGCGTCACGAAAGCAACCTCACTGTTGTGCCGGTGCATGTAAATCACGGACTCCGGGAGAATGCAGGCCGAGAAGAGGCCCATTTGACTCGAATTTGTGCTGAATGGGGTGTTCCTTGTGTGGTAAAAAAAATCAACTGCCGCGAAATTGCCCGGCAGCGGAAATGCTCTCTAGAAGAAGCCGGACGGGAGGAACGATATCGGATTTTTTCGGAGGTTGCCAAAGAGGTTCAGCAGTCCGGGGTTCCCATGGAGAGAATTTGTATTGCGGTGGCTCACAATGCAGATGATCAGTGCGAGACGTTGCTGCAGCGAATTATTCGGGGAACCGGAATTCATGGACTTCGAGGAATTCCTTTTACCCGAAAGGATGCGGCGGGATTCACGGTGATCAGACCATTGCTGGCGGTAACCCGGGAGGAAATCGAGGAATACGTTCGGGAGAAGGGTCTGGAGCCCAATTACGATGAAAGCAATTGGACCACGGAGTACAACCGAAATCGGATTCGGCTGGAACTGATTCCGTACATGGAAAAGAATCTGAATCCTGGTGTGAAGGAATCCCTTCGGACCCTATCTGAAATCGCGTCGATGGAAGATGACTATATGGAACAGGAAGCAACAAGATGCTTACAAGAGATACAGGTGAATGAGACTTCTGTGTTGGATGCGGAAAGGCTTCAGGATTTCCATCCGGCAATCGAATACCGGGTTCTGGCACGATTTCTTAACCAAGTAGAGGGAACGGAGCAGATTGGGAAGAACATTCTGGACGGTGCAGCGAGACTGGTAAGATCGGAGAATCCGTCGGCACGGATGGACCTTCCAGGAGGATATTCGCTGAAGCGACAGTACAATCTGTTGATTCTGGAAAGTCCGGAAGATAATTCGGTGGAATCTGCAAAAGAAGAAACGCTAACTGCGAAAATTTGCGAGTGGAAGGATTTTGATGCAAATAACGGGCTGGAAGCGGTTCGAAAGTTCCGTCAGTCCGGGCAAAGCGTGGTACTTCTGGATTACGATATTCTGCGGAAGGAGCTGGGAGAATGTCTGGACCGGGTAGTGCTGCGGGGACGCATGCCGGGAGACCGGATTGGGATTGCCGGGGGAAAGCACAAAAAGCTTCAGAATTACCTGGTGGATGGGAAAATCCCAAGAGAGCAGAGAAATCGGCTGAAGATGGTGGCAGTGGAATCGGAAATTCTATGGATTCTTCCGGACACTGCATTACCAAATAAAATGGAACGGGAAATTGGAAAAATATCACAAAAATATCAGATTCAAGAGGGTTCAAATGCGGTTTTATTTCTTGAAATAAAATAGTGCCTATGATAAAATAACCTAGCAGTTTGTGTAAATAAACAAATTTTAATGTTATCGATAGAAAGGGAACCATTAAGTTGAAACGATTTAGCAAGAATTTTGGATTGTATATGCTGATCTTTATGATTGTTCTGGGAGCAGCGTATCTATATCGGGGATCGGATAATCCATCCTCTAATACGGAGATTAAATTCTCCCAGTTCATTGATCAGTTGCAGGACGGTAAATACGAGTCTCTCAACATTACGGATCGCAAACTAAGCGGTACCAAGAAGAACGGAAACGTAGAATTCTCCTATGCACCTTCTGTTGTTGAAATCAGCTGGATAGAGGAACACTATATTTATCCGCTTCTGGAGAAGGACAAGATTGTACTAGAAAGTGATCCGCCGGAAAGCGATGTGAACTTCTTCTCACTGCTTCCGACGATTATCATGGTAATCGGACTGGTTCTCCTGTTCTATTTCATGATGAGCCAGGGTGGAAACAATAAGGCTTTCCAGTTCGGAAAGAATCGTGCGAAGCTTTACAAGGATGAAGGAAAGAAAATTACCTTTGCCGATGTTGCAGGCCTGAAGGAAGAGAAAGAAGAATTGCAGGAAATTGTAGACTTCTTGCAGAATCCGGGAAAATACGCTCAGTTAGGGGCCCGCATTCCGAAGGGCGTTCTGATGGTCGGTAACCCAGGTACTGGTAAGACCTACATTTCTAAGGCAACTGCCGGAGAAGCCGGAGTACCATTCTTTACCATTTCCGGTTCGGATTTCGTAGAGATGTTCGTGGGTGTTGGTGCATCCAGAGTTCGTGACCTGTTCGAGCAGGCGAAGAAGTGTGCGCCATGCATTATTTTCATCGATGAGATTGATGCGGTAGGACGTAAGAGAGGTGCTGGCCTGGGCGGCGGCAACGACGAGAGAGAACAGACACTGAACCAGCTGCTGGTAGAGATGGATGGATTTGACGGCAATTCCGGAATCATCATTCTGGCTGCTACTAACCGTCCGGATGTACTGGATCCAGCACTGCTGAGACCAGGACGTTTCGATCGTCAGATTGTGATTGGTATGCCGGATGTGAAGGCAAGAGAAGAAATTTTCAAGGTGCATACGAAGAACAAGCCACTGGCAGATGATGTATCCCTGGAAGTTCTGGCAAAGAGAACTCCAGGATTCTCTCCAGCGGACATTGAGAATTTGATTAACGAAGCAGCGCTTTTGACGGCTCGTCGAAACGGCACCCGAATCCGGATGGAGGAGATTGAAGAGGCGACCACGAAGGTTATGGCAGGACCACAGAAGAAGTCCCGCGTGATTTCGGAAGAGGAACGCAGACTGACTGCGTACCACGAAGCAGGTCATGCCGTGGTTATGAAATCCCTGCCGAAGTCGGACCCGGTTCATCAGATTACGATTATTCCAAGAGGAATGGCTGGCGGATTCACCATGTCTTTGCCGGAAGAGGATAAGTTCTTCGAAACCCGTGGTAACATGCTGAATATGATTAAGCATCTGCTGGGCGGCCGTGTGGCAGAAGAACTAAAGCTGGAGGATATCAGTACCGGTGCCAGCAACGATTTGGAGCGTGCCACCAAGATTGCTCGTTCCATGATTACGGAGTATGGATTCAG
>JAUNEW010000026.1:0-7887 GCA_030525365.1 Eubacteriales bacterium | reverse complement strand
GAATCTGACTCCCAGGATGATAAAGAATCCGAGAATGAGGATGAAGAGAAGTAGTTGGTTAAGAGGAGTACGGAACGATGAAAATCACAGTAGAAGATTGTCTAAGACTGGACGCGTTTAAGCACAGCACGGTAGAATCCTGCATGAGAAAGAGCGACCGCCGGGTGCGTTCGGTATCGGTTTTCGATGAGAATGACCTGGAAGCCGGTGTGGAGAGAAACGGTGTGCCGGAACAGATGGTGTTGACCCATTTCTGGCAGCTCAAAGATGATGTGGACGCACAGTGCCGCGTTATTTCTGGATTTGGAAAGAAGCAGATTGCGGCGATGGTTGTTTTCCTCAACGATCAGGGTGTTCGTGCGATTGACAGCAAAGTAATCAAAGCCGCAGAGGAAAGTGGGTTACTGTTGATTACCGTTCCGGATGATGGTGAAATCACCTATGCGATGCTGATTGAACAGGTCATGGATAAGATTCTCTATGGCCATAACTACAGCGACAATCTTCTGAACAACTCCATCTATCACCTGCTGAACTTTGAGCGCCACAGCAATTTCCAGAGTGCGCTTAAGGAAGCAGCGGTACACAACGACTATCAGGTGGTACTGATGACCATGGAATTCAATCCGATTCTGACCATTGAGACCAGACACGAGGAAACCATTGAGAATGCCATCAACATTGCAAAGAAGAAGGATGTTACCCATTCTTCGGTATTTACGCAGGTTGAGGTTTCCAATGTAATCACCTATTGGGGAACCATTGATATCAACGGTGAGAAGCACATTCTGATGATTGTGGACGATAACGATAACTACTCTGCAGTGGAAATTACGAAGCTGGCAGAAGTGTTTGAGTTGGCAATGGGAATGTGGAAGTACACACCGGAAAGAGATTCCAGAGCGGAATTCATCAAGGCTGCAATTCGGAACGATTTGACATTCTGTTATACCTTGGTAGATGAAGCGGACATGAAGAACAAGACGTTCATCAGTTCCTTCTACGCAAATGGCATTGATAACACAGATTTCATCGATATCGTGGATGAGTATAAGGTGAAATATAACCTGGGAATCCTGCCACTGCTAGAGCAGAACGAGTTCTATGGACTGATTTACGTAGATGCCTCAGAGGAGAAACCGATGGCCATCAAGACCGCTTGTCTGGACATGTTTGATGCGCTAAAAGCAGGAAAACCGAATGTTCGCATCTTCCATTCCACCGGAATTGAAAATCTGGACAACGCCGTGGAAGGTTTTAAATTGATTAACGAAACATGGAATTACGTGGAGACCGTATTCCCGTATAAGAGAGTGTTCACGAAGTATGAGATGTCCATGGTATGCAACTGCATGGACATCATTATGCAGAGCACCACGCTTAAGAAGATGTATTTGGATCTTCTGGAGCCATTCGGCCGAGAAGTTTCTTCTAACAAGGGAAAACTTCTTCTGGAGACACTGGAGACCTTCGTATTGGATGCCAGCATGAACAGCAACAAGACGGCTGAATTCATGAGCATTCACAACAATACGGTACAGTATCGTCTGAAGCGTATTAACGAAATTCTGGGTGCCGAGATGACCGGTAACCGTATCATTCCTGGATTGACGATGGCATTGGCATTAAGAAGACTGGAGGATCAATAGGATGCTTCTGACAATTGATGTTGGAAATACCAATGTGGTACTGGGTGTCTTCAAAGGACGCACCATGGTAAACAGCTGGAGAATGGCCACAGATAACAAGCGCAGTGCGGATGAGTACGGTGTGATTATCGACCAGATGTTTCGTCATGATGGAATTAATCCCCAGGATATCGATGATGTGATAATTTCTACGGTTGTTCCGTCCTTGCTGTTCACACTGCAGCACATGTGTCTTAAGTATTTCAATATTACGCCGCTGGTTGTGGAGACGGGAATTCGAACCGGCCTGAAGATTAAGTGCGATGATCCGAGACAGATTGGTTCGGATCGGATTGTAAATTCTGTAGCCGCACATGCCAAATACGGTGGCCCACTCATCGTGGTGGATTTCGGAACGGCAACCACCTTCTGTGTTGTAACCGAAGACGCAGAATTCCTAGGCGGTGCCATTGCACCGGGAATCAAGACATCTGCATCCGCTTTGTTTGAACATACCGCAAAGCTTCCGAATGTAGATTTGGAGATTCCAAGCCGTGTGATTTGCAAGAATACGATTGAGAATATGCAGGCAGGTCTGATATTTGGACATATGGGACTGGCAGAACGAATTATTGAAGGCATGAAGCAGGAACTGGTAGCCGATTACGGAAAGAAGTACGAGGATATCAAGGTGATTGCCACCGGTGGAATGGCCACCATGGTGGACAAAGGTGTTTCGTGCATTGATGTCATCGACCGCCGGCTGACACTGAATGGCCTGGTAGAAATATACGAGAAGAATAAGATAGCAAGAAAGAAATAGAATATGTTGAATATTGGTGGAGTTACGCTTCCGAATCCGTTCATTCTGGCTCCTCTTGCGGGGATTACGGATGCGGTGATGCGGTCGCTGTGTGCGGAGCAGGGAGTGGCACTGACCTATACAGAGATGGTTAGTGCAAAGGGTCTTTACTACGGAGACCGCAAAACGCCGAAGCTCTTATATATTCCGGAAAATTCAGGCTTGACCGGAGTTCAGATATTCGGAAGCGAACCCGAGATTATCGGTCACGCGGCTGAAATGTTGAATTCCGGTTTGAACTGTTTTTTGGATATCAACATGGGTTGCCCTGTTCCAAAGGTAGTGCGGAACGGGGATGGAGCGGCGCTGATGAAGAATCCCGATTTGATTTACGATATTGTCACTGCAGCGGTAAAGCATTCGGAGAAGCCGGTAACGGTCAAAATGCGAAAAGGATTTGATGACCAATCGGTGAATGCGGTGGAATGTGCAAAGGCGGCGGAAGCGGCCGGCGCTTCCGCGGTGACGATACATGGGCGGACAAGAGAACAATTTTATCAAGGAAATGCAGACTGGAGCATTATTCGGAAAGTGAAGGAGAGTGTTTCCATCCCAGTAATTGGAAACGGAGATGTGAACTCTGGCGAAGATGCTCTTCGAATGATGCAGGAAACCGGATGCGACGGTGTGATGATTGCCCGGGGGGCACTGGGCAATCCGTGGATTTTCCGAGACCTGCTCGCTGCGTATGAAGGCGGTGAGTTCCAGAAACCAGACTGGAAGGAACGCTCGGAGATGATGATTCGGCACTACGAAGGACTAGTAGCTCTGAAAGGCGAGTATTCTGCGGTTCGGGAAATGCGAAAGCATGTAGGATGGTATACCAAAGGATACCCAGGGGCCGCCAAGCTTCGTGGAAAAGTGAATGATATTACAGACGGGGAAGAACTGAAAGAGGTACTGAAACTTGAAAATCAGCAGAACAGCTAGAAGAATAATAGGTCTTGTACTGGTGTTTTCGGCAGTGATGATGCTTGCGGGTTGTACCAGTTATGACAACTTTCGCCGGACTTTTATCGATAAAGAGACGGAAGATTCCAACGTGATTTATGTAGGTGTGTTTGAACCACAGAATGGTGCCTATAAGGAAATCGGAAACCAGGAAATTCAGGGTATAACGCTGGCCAACAGTAACTACAGTAACGTAAAGGGCGTTCGAGTGGAACTAGTCAAAGTGGATACGGAATCCGACACCAACACCGCAAAGGCAGCCATTCAGGACTTAATCAAAATGAAACCGGTGGCCATTATCGGTAGTGCGGAAGAAGCCAATTCCATGATTGCTGCGGAAGCTTGTGAAAAGGCGAAAATTCCGATGATTACTCCTTCTGCCAGCAATCCGCTGATTACAGAAGACAATCCCTACGCATTCCGTGCATGCATTACCTATAATCAGCGAGGAACGGGTCTGGCAGACTATGCGCTGAACAAACTCTCTTCAAAGAAAATTGGAATTGTCACCATTAAGAATGACAGTACCCTATCTTCCATGCGCGCTGCGTTCAAGAAGGTACTCAAGAAAAATGGAAAGAAACAGGCATCCATTGTTTTGGATGAATCCATTGAAATGAACGAGTTCAATATGAAGAAGCTGGCGCGGGAAATTGATCAGTCCGGTGCGGATACGGTTTTTGCCCCGATTGGTTTGGAGAAAGTGGATCTTCTTTTTACCCAGATTGAAAAGCTGCATCGAACCGATATCACATTCCTTGGAAATCAGGAGTGGACGGCCCAGGGCATTATTAATCTGTCGAAAAAGCATCCGAACATCAAGCTGGCATTCACTTCGGACAACGTGCTGAATTCTAGCGATAGCTCAGGCAAGTCTTTGACGGCGGAAACGCAGCGGTTCTTGATTAAGTACGAGAACCAATACGGCGACAATGTGGAACCAACGCAGAATACCGTGCTGGGATATGATTCTTACATGCTGGTAATTAATGCAATCAACAATGCGAGAAGTCTGAAACCGACAGATATTAAGGATGCGCTGCAGAATACGAATAATCTACGATGTGCATCTGGTGTCTTCAATTTCGACAAGGATGGAAATCCGGTGCGTTCGGTTAATATTTCCCGGGTAAAAGACGGTAAAATCATCACCGCCTATGTCACCGACTCAAGTACAAAGGCGGCTCGGATGAAGAAAGTAAATGAATAGAAGGAAGTCCATGGATTATTTGGAAAATATAGAACAGAATAAAGAACAGATGATAGAAAGCCTGCAGGATTTGGTACGAATTCGAAGCGTGCAGGATGCTCCGGTTCGAAACAAGGACGGGGAGGTATATCCTTTCGGTGCTGGTGTAGAGGAAGCTTATCAGTATGCAATGAATCTCGGCCGTGAGCTGGGATTCGATGCGAAGGATTGCAACCATTATGCAGGTCATGTGGAGTGGAAGTCTCAGAATCCGGAGGCCAAAGTATTTGCGATTGCAGGCCATCTGGATGTGGTTCCAGAGGGAGATGGTTGGTCCAAAGATCCCTATGATCCAATTATTGAGGATGGCTGGATGAATGGCCGGGGAACGCTGGACGATAAGGGTCCGGTGATTGCTTCACTCTATGGAATGAAAGCACTTAAGGACGCAGGTTATGAGCCAAAGAATACCATTCGACTCATCTTCGGCCTGGATGAAGAGACAGGAAATGACAGTACGGATTACTATCTAGAGCAGGAGCCGATGCCGGATTTCGGCATTACACCGGATGGGGAGTTCCCCCTCACCAATGGAGAGATGGGAAATATGAAGTTCCAGCTGGCTTCTCGGATGAAGAAGTATTCCCCGAAGGACGGACTGATTCTTTCCAAGATGGAAGCGGGACTTGCACCCAACGTGGTACCGAGAACAGCAAAGGCCGTGGTGTCCTGCCACGATGCTTCCATATACGAAAGCATTATTCGTAAGGCAGAGGCGTTCCGAACAGAAACCGGTTATGACCTTAAGACCAGAAAGACTGGAAAATCTCTGGCATTGGAAGCCACCGGAATCAGTGCTCACGGGGCGGATCCACACAAAGGACTGAATGCGATTAGTATTCTGATGCAGTTCCTGGGAAATCTGGATTTCGTCAGCGATGAAGTGACTGAGTGGATTCAGTATTACAATGAGCACATTGGCTTCAATCTGCACGGGGAGAATATGGACTGTGCGTTGGAAGATGAACCTTCCGGTAAGCTTATCTGCAATGTGGGAATGATGGAGATGGGAAGCGATGTGGCTTCGGTTACCATTAATGTACGTTACCCGATCAGTTATAGTGCGGATGACGTCTATGATGGTGTGGAGAAGACGCTGGAGGGAACCTCCATTGGACTCATCAAAATGGACAACGACAGCCCAGTATATATTCCCGCAGACGACCCCTTCATTGAGACGCTTCTGTCTGTATACACAGAGGAAACCGGGGATTATGAGAACAAACCATTTGTGGATCGGGGCGGCACTTATGCGAAGGTATTCCATCGCCTAGTGGCCTTCGGTGCGCTGTTCCCGGGCGAAGAGGATCGGATGCATCAGCCGGATGAACGCATTTCAATTGATGCACTGATGAAGATGACTCGAATCTATACGAATATGATGTATAAACTCTGTATTGAATAATATGGGAATGGAAATGAGAGACGCATTAAGAGAGAAACTGGAAAAAAGACAGAATTTTGACTGGACTATCCATAATGAGCTCGAGACCCGGGAATTCGGCCTCGAGCTTTCGTCGTACCTAAAGCCAGGGGATATTCTGGCTCTGGAGGGGGATTTGGGAACGGGAAAAACCACCCTGACGAAATACGTTGCAGAAGGCCTTGGAATTACGGAACCCATCAGCAGTCCCACCTTCAATATTGTAAAGGAACATCGGAGCGGGCGCATTCCGCTTTTTCATTTTGATGCCTATCGGCTGGGATCCGGAGACGAACTTCTGGATATCGGTGCGGAGGAATATTTCTATGGAAAGGGAATCTGCATTGTGGAGTGGTCGGATATTGTGGAGGACGTACTCCCAGAAGAGGCTCTGCTGATACGGATTTCTTACGGAGAGAAAGAAGGAGAGAGAATCTATCAATGTATATTCTAGCACTTGAAACCACAGGAAAATACGGGTCGGCTTCTGTAATTGATGAATCCGGACAATGTGTGACTGCATCATCCCGAGAAGAAATGAACCATCTCAAAGAGATTATCACGTTAACGGAAGAGAGCATCGAAAGAGCTGGAATCACCAAGGCGGATTTAACCCATGTGGCGGCTTCGGTGGGACCGGGATCCTTTACCGGCATTCGGATTGGCGTGACCACAGCGAGAACCTTGGGGCAGGTCATGAACCTACCGTGTATCTCGGCATCTTCGCTGGAGGGAATGGCGCTTCACGGACTGAATATGGGAGGAGAGAATAGGCTCATTTGCCCGATTATTAATGCCAGAAGACATCAGACTTACAGCGGAGTATGGAAGGTGTCGGAGGGAGAGTTAGAATCGATTCTGCCGGAAAAGCAGTATATGATTGAAGACCTCCTCTCGGAGTTACAGGAGCTGGAGGGCTCGGTTCTGTTCATAGGAGACGGAATCGATGCATATGAGAATATCATTGCGGAGACACTGACCTCGGAGAAATACTCTCTGGCAGGCAGGGAATGCCGGTACCCGGACAGCGAATGGGTGGCCAAGGTGGCACTTCGGAAAGCGCTGCAGGGAGAAACCTGCTTTTACAAAGAGCTGCTGCCGAATTACATGCGAAAGAGTGAAGCCGAAATGCGGCTGGAAGCTGGGACGCTGAGCAGAAAAATCCATGGATAGAACAATGCAGGAAGAGTTTGAAGTAATCCTCCGGAATGGAACCCTAGAGGATGTGGATGCGATTGCGCACCTGGAAGAGATTACATTTCCTTTTCCATGGAGCCGAGAATCGATTCAGCACGACATGGAGGAAAATCCATTGGCGGTGATTCTGGTGGCGGAGAGGAATGGAAAATTTGCCGGCTACATGGACGTGTGGCGAATTGCCGGAGAGGGGCAACTGAACAACATTGCAGTGATGCCAGAGGCGAGAGGCCATGGAATCGGTGGGAAGCTGATGAGGCACATGATGGAATTCCTCCGAGAACAGGGAGATTCCGAAATCAGCTTGGAAGTTCGGGCTTCCAATGCGCCGGCAATCCACCTGTACCACAAACTGGGATTTGAAGAAGTCGGAAGAAGAGAGAAATACTATCTGGACAACGGGGAGGATGCCCTCCTGATGCGGTGTTTGCTAAGTCCGGAGAAGGAATAGAGAGATGAAAGACGGAAAACACATAACACTTGGAATTGAATCGAGTTGCGACGAAACAGCCATCGGAATTGTGGCGGATGGGAGAGAGGTTCTGGCGAATATCATTTCCTCTCAGATTGATATTCA
>JAUNEW010000025.1:14289-16866 GCA_030525365.1 Eubacteriales bacterium | reverse complement strand
GCCAAAAAGAAATCCGAGGAACCGGAGACTCCACCGGCACCACCGGAAGATGTGGCTCTCCTTCGGGAAATCCGGGATCTTCTGTCGGAGCAGAAGGGGGATTCAGAGAAATAGAAACGAATATAATCTTGCAGAATATCGGCATAGTCGGGGGTAGGCTATGCCGGTTTTTTGGTGTTTGGGATAGGTGGTTTGATAGTGCAGACCAGGCCGGCCTTATGCCAAGTGTTGATTAACGAAAATCAGGAGAAAAACAACGGAACTTCGTTAATCGAAAGGACTCGGCAGGCCTTGTGGAGGCCGTGGGTTAACGAAAATCTGGGAGAAACATGCTAAATTTCGTTAATCGAAAGAGTTCAATCGGGTCTGTGGCGGCCGCGGATTAACGAAACTCTGTGAGAAACATGACGAATTTCGTTAATGGAAAGGGCCCAGCCGGACCTGTGGCAGCCGCGGATTAACGAAAATCTGGGAGAATCATGTTGAATTTCGTTAATGGAAAGGGCTCGGCCGGACCTGTGGCGGCCGCAGGTTAACGAAAATCCATGAGGAAAAGTGAAGAGTCAATAATCATGAGTTTATGCTATAATGATGATGTATCATTTAGATATAATACAATGAGAAGTAGGATGGAATAGTACAATGGCAAAGAAAAAGGAAATTGCTGAGAAAACAATAAGCATAGACAATTTGGCTCTTCGGGGATGATAGAGGGTAAGAAACCCACTCATCCCCAATGAGTATCATGCATGCACAGTTTAAGGTTTTCGATTAGGAAGCTGAATGTTCCTATACGGTGAAACCGCAAACCCGACAGACTGGGGTTAGACGCAAAAGCTTGGCAAGGACACCTTTCCAATGCGTACTACCTTTCGGTTAACCGTGCAAATTCATATCATTCAATGCGCGGAGCTGATCTCGCTTGGAATAAATTACATTCAGAATATACACCGTGCCGGATGTATCATCTAGCATGTAGTAGATATAAAAGTTCTTGGCGATAATTTTTCGTACGCCTCTGGAATGCCAGGGTTCCCACTCGACGGGAGCGATACTAGAAGCCATGTATGTCAGCTTTTGCATCTCATTGCGAATAGCGCGAATGTAACGCAGTGCGACATCTGGGACTAGCAATGTGTATGCGATGTAGTCTCTTATTTCAAGAAGGTCAGCTTCTGCATCCGGTGTAATGATGATTTCGTAGGAGTCCACTTATTTAAGTCCCCTTTCCAAATCATCAAACACCTCGCTCATGAATCTGCCCTCACCGGCAATCGCCTGTGCGTAGCTGTGTTGGAGTTTTGCATCGAGTTCAGTATTAGACATCGTATCAATGGTTTTGGGCTCTGACGGAATCGTTAGAGAGAAAGGAAGACCATGATGATAAATAATCTGTCGGTAAAGGGAATTGATTACAACAGAGACAGGAAGCCCGAGTTTCTGAAGGATGTCTTCTGCTTCTATTTTTACATTATTCTCTACGCGAGCACTTACAGTTGAGTCTTTCATATTAAACACCTCCTGGTGATTACATTGTAATTCGTTGTCTTGCAGATTGCAAGACATATTTTCGGCATTGAAGATAACCCAAAAGGGGCTGTCGCACTGAAAAGTACGACAGCCCCTTTTTGGTCTCAACGAAGCCGCTTATTCCGCTGCTTCCCGTTCCTTCCGGTTCTTGACCGCCTTCCGGGCGCTGACGTCGTCGCCTTCCCAGAAGCGCTTTCCGGTGTTTCCGTCCAGATATTTCTCGGCACCTTTGCCCAGAACCAGTACGATGTCTCCCGGCTCTGCCATGTCAACGGCTGCCTGGATGGCTTCGGCACGGTTCTCAATGTACTCGTGAGGGTAGTCTTCCTTCATGCCGGCCGCAATCTCATCCGCCACCTTCTTCGGCGGTTCATCTCGGCAGTCTTCTTCCGTCAGAATGGAGTAGTCGCAGTACTGACTGAAGTAGTGACCGAAGATCTCTCGGTTTCCCGCATCTCTCTTTCCCGGTGCGCCGGATACGGTGATAATTCGCTTGATTCCCGGCAGGTCGTGGCGAACGTAGTGCAGAAGCTTGTTGTAGCTATCATCGGTGTGGGCATAATCCACGATAACCCGGTAGTTCTGTCCGTCCCGAATCTCGTCCATACGGCCCGGGATGGAAGGAATGTATTCGAATTCCTTGATGACATCTTCCAGATTGAGTCCCGCCTGATCCAACGTTCCCGCAACCGCCAGCAGGTTGTACAGGTTGTACGTAACCTGAAGGTTGGTGGTCACTGGGTATTCCTTTCCATCGTGAACCAGGGTGAAGGCCATGCCTTCCGGACTGTAGACGATGTCCTTTGCCATGTAGTCCGCTGGCTGGTTGATGGCGTAGCTCATAAAGCGTCCGGTGCACAGCTCTTCAATCCGCTGACCGTATGGATCGTCGATATTTACCATGGCGATGGCTTCCGGTTTCAGATGACGGAAGAAAAGTGCTTTTGCCTGGAAATAGTTCTCCATATCCTTGAAGTAGTCCAGGTGCTCCCGGGTTAAGTTGGTAAAAATAGCGTAGTCAAAGTCCACGGCACCGACCCGCTTCTG
>JAUNEW010000025.1:0-14189 GCA_030525365.1 Eubacteriales bacterium | reverse complement strand
GGGTTAAGTTGGTAAAAATAGCGTAGTCAAAGTCCACGGCACCGACCCGCTTCTGGATGAGACCGTGGGAGCTGACCTCGATGGCAGCGGCTTCCGCCCCGTCTTTCCGCATCTGATTCAGGGTTGCCTGAAGGGGAATGATGTCCGGAGTGGTGAGAGGGACATCGTATTTCTTTCCCTCCATCTGTCCGCCGATGGTTCCCAGGTAACCACATTCGCCCTTGTACTTCGTGTAGATCTTGCTGATTAGATAGGAAATGGAAGACTTTCCGTTGGTTCCGGTTACGCCGAACATCTTGAGGTGTTGACTCGGCCATCCGTTCAGGGAGGCAGCGGCCTGGTTCAGTGCGTCCAGAGAACTTGGAACCTGAATATAGATAACGCCTTCCTGGTCCGGCTTCGGCATATCGTGTTCGTAGATGATTACTTTGGCCCCGTTCTGTACAGCCTGCGGGGCGAAGTCGTGACCGTCCAGCGCAGAGCCGTCGATGCAGAAGAACATGTCGCCTTCCTGCACTTTACGGGAATCGATGCATAGATTCATAATATTTTAACTCCTTTATCACAGATGTATGTTACAATATCCTTTGTATTATAGCACACTGGAGAATCTTTTTCGTGTGTTATTCTTGATTAAAGACAGTATGGGAGGAATTTCATGTCAGATTATATAGTACGAGCAACTGCGGCAAACGAAACCGTCCGGGCGTTCGCCATCGACTCCACGGAGATGACCCGGGAAGCCAGAGAAAAGCACCATACATTTCCGGTAGTCACTGCAGCCATGGGAAGACTGATGTCGGCTACCGCCATGATGGGATCCATGATGAAGGGGGAGAATGACAAGCTCACCGTAACCATCAAGGGGGATGGCCCCATTGGACAGATGACGGTGACAACGGATAGTCAGGGAAATGTCAAGGGCTTTCCAGCCAACCCATGCGTGGACATCCCGCTGAAATATGCTGGGAAATTGGATGTGGGAACCGCTGTGGGTGCTGGAACCATGACCGTAAGCATGGACCTGGGACTGAAGGAACCCTACAATGGCCAAGTGGAACTTCAGACAGGAGAAATCGGAGATGATTTCGCGTATTATTTCACCGTATCGGAACAGACCCCATCTGCAGTGGGATTGGGTGTAATGATTAACACGGATTCCACCGTTCGCCATGCCGGCGGATTCATCATCCAGATGATGCCGGATGTGGAGGAAGAGACCATCGAGAAAATCGAGAAGGCGCTCCAGGATGCGAAGTCCGTCAGCGAGATGATGGAAGAGGGGATGAAGCCAGAGGACATGATTCAAGCACTTCTGGGAGACCTGAATCCGGAAATCTTCGAGACCATGCCGGTTCGTTTCCACTGCGGTTGTTCCAAGGAAAAGGTCGCCGGAGCTTTGGCTACCATCCAGACCGGAGAGCTGGACCAGATGATCGAAGATGGAGAAGACATCGAGGTGAAGTGCCATTTCTGCAACTCTTCCTACAAGTTCACCGTGGACGAACTTCGGGAAATCGTGGCGAAGAGAAATCAATAACATGAATATTGTTAGGAAATAACAAAAAATATTTGTAAATTTAGTAAAAACACTGGACAATGCAAATGAGCTGTGTTAACATAACAAATGTATTCATGATATTTGTGGAAAGGAGATAAGAAGCCATGATGAACCTGTTCTTCTACGCAGCAACATTTTTCTTTAGCTTTGGGTTTTTCTTTAGCAAGAAAGACATATTTTGCTGCGGGCGATTCAGGTAGGATTGGATTCTGTTTCTGAATACGATAGATTATCCGCAGCTTGCTGCGGATTTTTTTAATGGAGGGTATTTAATGATTATCACACTGAAAGCAAAGACAGAGAAAGAAGAGAAGGAACAACTGATGCGCTGGCTGTCCGGCCAGGGGCTCAAGGTGGATGTGTCGGAAGAGGACGACCACGAACTGCTGAGATTAATAGGGGACACCTCGGTAGTAGATGTGGACATGGTGGAGATGCTGGACATGGTATCTTCTGTTCGCAAGATTTCCGCACCGTACAAGAAGGCCAATCGCCTCTTCCACCCGAAGGACACCATCGTGGATGTGAATGGAACGAAAATCGGTGGCGGTCACTTCTCCGTCATCGCAGGACCTTGTTCGGTAGAGTCGGAAGAGCAGATTATCGAAGTGGCAAAGCGGGTCAAGGCAGCAGGAGCTACCATGCTGCGGGGTGGTGCGTTCAAACCGAGAACTTCGCCTTACGCATTCCAGGGAATGAAGGCGGACGGCATTGAGCTTCTGGTGAAGGCCAAGGAAGCCACCGGTCTGCCGATTGTAACGGAGATTATGAATGAGAATCACCTGCCCCTCTTCGAAGACGTAGACGTGATTCAGGTCGGCGCCAGAAACATGCAGAACTTCGAATTGCTGAAGGCCCTGGGCAAGACTCGGAAGCCGATTCTCCTCAAGAGAGGTCTGGCCAATACCTTGAAGGAACTGCTCATGAGTGCGGAGTACATCATGGCAGGCGGAAACGAGAACGTGATTCTCTGCGAGAGAGGAATCCGGACCTTCGAGCCGTACACCAGAAATACCCTGGATATTTCCGCTGTTCCAGCCCTGCACGAACTGACCCATCTTCCGGTTGTAGTGGATCCAAGCCATGCCACCGGCAAGGCTTCCTTCGTGGACACCATGGCAGCGGCAGCAGCAGCCTGCGGTGCAGATGGCATCATGATTGAGGTGCACAATGACCCAGCCCACGCACTGAGTGACGGCCCGCAGTCTTTGACTCCGGATCAGTTCGACGGTGTCATGGACAAAATCCGCAGAGTTCGTTCTGCAGTAGGAATGGAGTACTAGGATGGAACTAGACCGAATCGGAACCTATCTTTCGGACATCCAGCCCAGCGGGAAAATCTGTGTGATTTCCGACAGTAACGTGGCGCCCCTGTACATGGAACGATGTGCCACCAGCCTGGAGTCCGAGGGATATGAAACCTATCAATACATATTGCCGGCGGGAGAATCCTCTAAGAACGGAGAGAATTACCTGAAGATTCTGGAATACCTGGCATCCGTCTCCCTGACTCGTTCCGATGGAATTGTGGCCCTTGGCGGCGGCATGGTGGGAGACATCGCTGGTTTTGCGGCGGCCACCTACATGCGTGGAATCAACGTGTACCAGGTGCCGACCACCCTTCTGGCAGCGGTGGACTCCTCGGTGGGAGGAAAGACGGCCATCGAACTTTCCGTCGGAAAAAATCTAGCCGGAGCCTTCCATCAGCCGAAGATGGTCCTCCAGGACAGCTCCCTGCTGGACACCATTCCTGCGGATATTTACCGAGAGGGAATGGCGGAGGTCATCAAATACGGAATGATTGAGGACGAGGCGCTTTTCCAGCGGCTCAAAGATCCGAAGGATACAAGAGAACATCTGGACGAAATCATTCAGACCTGCGTAAATATCAAGAAGAAGTATGTGGAAGCCGATGAATTCGACCGGGGCATCCGGCATATGCTGAATTTCGGCCACACTCTGGGGCATGCCATCGAGATGCAGAGCAACCTTTCCCTCAGCCATGGGGATTCCGTCGCCAAGGGAATGTACTGGATTACGAAAATCGCCGTAGAGAAGGACTGGTGTTCGGAGGAAACCTTAACGGAACTGGTGGATTTGCTAAAAGCATATGATTTCGACCTGACACTTCCGGCGGACACAGAAGAAATCTACCGAATCCTGTGTTCGGATAAGAAGCGTAGCGGAGATACCATCCGGATGATTGTACCGGAGGACATCGGAAAGTGCTGCGTCCAGGAGATGAATATTCAGGAGGTGAGGAATCTACTATGAAAGTAATTCGGATTTTACCCTCCAAATCGGAAGCCCACCGGATGCTGATTGCTGCTTCTCTGTGCGAAGAACCTTGTGAAATCAGAATCCCGGAGACTTCCAACGACATTGAAGCCACCCGAAATTGTATGAAAGCGATTCGCAAGGCGAGGACGGAAGATGGTATCGTAGACCTCTATTGTGGCGAAAGCGGATCCACTTTCCGATTCCTGATACCTATTGTGGCAGCGCTGGGAATCACCGGAAGATTTCATCCGGAAGGGAGACTTCCGGAAAGGCCTCTATCCCCACTGGATGAGGAGCTGAGGCGAAATGGAGCAATCCTTTCCCAGACGGGAATGGTACCATATCTGGTACAGGGGAAGCTGAAGCCGGGACATTACGTGATTCCGGGCAATGTGTCGTCCCAGTATATTACGGGACTGTTGTTTGCACTTCCAATCCTGGATGGAGACAGCACCATATCTGTAACGGGAACTTTGCAGTCTGAAGGATATGTGAACATGACCCTTCGGGTTCTGGGACGTTTCGGAATTGAAATCATTACCGAACGGTCCTCCGATGCGCTGGTATACCGGATTCCGGGAAATCAGAAATACACCGCTTCCGGAGCAATGGAAGTGGAAGGTGATTGGTCCAACGCCGCGTTCTGGCTGGCCGCCGGAGTGCTGGGAGAAGAACCCATCCAGGTGACGGGACTGTCCATGGATTCGGCACAAGGGGACCGGCGAATCGTAGAACTGCTCCAACAGTTCGGGGCGGAGGTACAGAGCATGGAAAATGCAGTAACAGCGTATCCATCTCGAGGAAAAATGCACGGAATCAACATTGATGCCTCCCAGATTCCGGATATGGTTCCGGCACTGGCCCTGGTGGCATCCCTTGCGAAGGGAACTACGGAGATTCACCACGCGGAACGACTTCGATTGAAAGAAAGTGACCGGCTACAATCCGTCACGGATGCGCTTTCAACGCTAGGTGCAGATGTAAAAGAACGGACCGACGGACTGATTATTGAAGGCGTAGAGAGCCTTACCGGTGGAACGGTGAATAGCTATAATGATCACCGGATTGCCATGATGGCGGCTATTGCATCATTGGCTTCGGAAAGTAGCGTGACGATTCAAGGGGCGGAATCGGTGAACAAATCCTATCCGACTTTTTTTACCGTAATGAACGAAAATAACTTGAGTGATAACATTGAGAGGAGATAAAGAGATGACGAATTTGGAAGAGTACAGAGCAAAGATTGACGAGATTGATAAGACACTGATTGAGAAGGTAGACGAGCGGATGCGGATTGCCGAGGACATTGCGAAATACAAGCAGGCCAACGACATGAAGATTGTGGATCCGGCCAGAGAGCATGCGCTGATGGAGAAGGTAACGGATGATTCTGCCAACGATATGGCATATTACAACCGGATGATGTTCAGCCTTCTGATGGAGATGAGTGCGGATCACCAGCGTCAGGTGACCGATTCGGAGTCCAAGGTAGTCAAAGAAATCCGAAATGCCATTCAGAACACACCGTCGGTATTCCCAGAGAAGGCCGTAGTAGCCTGCCAGGGCGTGCAGGGCGCTTATTCTCAGAATGCCTGCGAGAAGATGTTCAAGATGCCAAAGATTGTCTACACGAAGAACTTCAAGGGTGTTTTCGCAGCTATCGACAAGGGCCTTTGCCGCTACGGTGTGCTTCCGGTAGAGAACAGCACGGCCGGTACGGTGAACCAGGTGTACGACCTGATGAAGGCCTATGATTTCCACATCGTAAAGAGCATTAAGGTGAAGATTGAACACAGCCTGCTGGTGAACGACGGCGTTCAGAAATCGGATATCAAGGAAATCATTTCCCACGAACAGGCCATTTCTCAGTGTGAGGATTACCTCCGCAGAGAATTCCCGGATGCAAAGATTACCGTATACGAGAACACGGCCGCGGCTGCCAAGTATCTGGCAGAATCTGGCCGGAAGGATGCGGCAGCACTGGGTGGAGAAATCAATGGCGAATACTACTCCCTGATTCCGCTGGAAAGAGGCGTGCAAGACAGCGACAGTAACTACACTCGTTTCATCTGCATCACAAAGCCGCTGGAAATCTATCCAGGTGCCAACAAAACCAGCTTCATGTGCGTCACCGATCACACACCGGGCTCCCTGTACAAGGTAATGTCCGCGATTAATGCTTGCGGAATCAATATCACCAAGCTGGAGTCCAGACCAATTCCGAACAGCGACTTCGACTTCCAGTTCTACTTCGACTTCGAAGAGTCGGTTTACACGGAGGAATTCGTTCGTCTGATGAATCACCTGGAAGGTGTCTGCAAAGAGTTCCGTTACATGGGAAGCTACATCGAGCTGTAGTGCGGTTCCGAAAGAAAACAGAATAGGGAGATAGAAGGGGGAGGCAGTCATGTCTCTCCTTTTGCTTTCATTATTTACAAATTCAATGGTACGGTGTTACAATTATTGTGAAATCAATAGAACAGGTGAAAGAACATGAGCATATTGGAAGCACTTCATAACGGACTGGAACGGGGACAGTTGCTGGCGGGCCTTCCTATGAGACCGGCGTATCGGCGGATGGAACGGCATCACCCGGAAGAACATCAGGAGAACATGAATGCGCTGGCTCTGGGAGATAATCTGGAGTACATGCAGTGGCTCCTGGAGAACGGGTACGAAGGGAAAATACGGATGATTTATATTGATCCGCCTTTTTTTACCAAAAGCAAATTCGATGCCACCATCACACTGACGGACCGAAACGGAAAAAAGAACAAAATAAAGCATCTGGCTTACGACGATACCTTCGATCGGAACTTGGAATTCTATATTGAAAACATGACCGCCCGGCTGGTGCTGATGCGGGAGCTGCTGGCGGAGGACGGGCTCATATGGGTGCACTTGGACTGGCATTCCGCCCACTATGTGAAGATGCTGATGGACGAGATTTTCGGAGTTAAGAATTTCCAGAATGAGATTATCTGGCAGTACAAATCCGGTGGCAGCGGAAAGAAACACTTCTCCCGCAAGCACGACACCATTCTGGTGTACAGCAAGACTGAGAAGTATTATTTGAACGTTCCCAAGGAAAAATCCTATAACCGTGGACTCAAACCTTACCGGTTCAAGGGAGTCAAGGAATACAAAGACGATTACGGCTGGTACACCATGGTGAACATGAAAGACGTGTGGAGCATTGATATGGTGGGCCGGACGGCGGCGGAACGAAACGGTTACGCCACCCAGAAGCCCCTGGAGTTGATGAAAAGAATTGTCGAGGCCTCCACAGAACCCGGGGACTACTGTGCAGATTTCTTCTGCGGATCCGGATCCCTGCTGGAAGCGGCGGAATCTCTGGAACGGCACTGGATTGGTTGCGATAATGAGCCCTTGGCAGTGTCCACCAGCCGAAAGCGGCTGGATGCCAGAGAGTCGGCCTATGATTATTACAGAGATAGCATTTCGATGCACTATGGCATGGTCACTATGGAAGAAGTCTTCTCTGAGCCGCTGGAGAACGGCAAGGATATGCTGACCTGCCGGGTCAAACCGTTTCGGCCGGAAATCGACTACGGGCACATTCCAATCAAAGACCGGGATATGGCCATGAAGATTGGAATTGAAGCACCGGAGAATTATATAGACTACATTATGGTGGATCCGGACTATGACGGAGATTTCAAGGTAAAAATGCTGTTCCGAGAAGATCTTCAGGAAATCCAGTTCCAATCCATGGGAGATTATGCAGCAGTTGTAGTAGACGTGTTCGGAAAGGAATATTTCTATGATGGACGGAAAGAAAAATAGCAAGGCGAAGGGATTCCTTCGTTCGCTCCTGGTGGTGTGTACCTCGGCATTTTTTGGCGCCTTTGCGCAGATTTATATCATGATTCCGGCAGGATTAACTTCCGGTGGCCTTCCGGGTATTACCCGAATGGTGACCCATATTCTGCCATTGAATTATTCATTGACTTACTATGTATTCGGCATGTGTGTGGTACTTCTGGTATTCTTCACCATGGGCTGGGCGGATGTACGGAAAATCATCGCACTATCCATCGCCTATCCGGTGATTATGTATGGCATGGAGAAAGTTCCTTTTACCCTAGTATCCTCCAATGACCGAATGCTGGCTGCCATTCTGGTGGGCGTGTTCTACGGACTGGCTACCGGAATCGGATACATCGACGGATACTCTTCCGGAGGAACGGATTCCATCTCCAGAGTCATCAAGTTCAAGGTGCTAAAACACGTACCCATCAGCAACATCATGCTGGTACTGGACGGATCCGTCATCGTGCTTTCCGCTTTCGTCTTCGACCGGACGGTGGCACTGTACGCCCTGATTACCGTCTTCGTCACCAGCAAAACCACGGAAGCAGTTCTCCTGGGAATCAACGGTACCAAGGTGGAGGTTTCCGTCATCACGAAGGAGACTCAGGCGCTGGTGGATTACGTCATGAACGAGATGAAGCGAGGCGTTACCAGCTACTCTTCGGTAGGCGAATACACGAAGAAAGAGCGCCGCACGGTGCAGATTATCTGTTCGCCGCGAGAAAGCTTGGATATCAAGAACTTTCTGGCGGAACACGATGAGAATGCCTTCGTTACCGTCAGCAAACTGAGCAGCGTCTGGGGAACCGGCCGAGGCTTCTCGAATATTCACGATGTGGATAATAATTAAGAAAAAACGCATCTGCACTAGAATGTGCGGATGCGCTTTGTTATATTGGAAGATATTACTCGGCTCAGTGCATTCATTTCCAGGAAGGAGATATTCCCTTCTTCCTGCAGGATTAAGTAGTCGTTGACGTATCCCTTCAATTCCTTCAACCTAGCCTTTTCCTCTCCGGTAAAAGAAAGTAGTGTAAGGTCCGCGTATAGGGAATTTCCATAGGATTCTAACGGAAAAGAAATCTGGAAATCCGATGTCTTAGCCCGGAAGTCCGCCTGAAGAGGCGATGAAGCGTCGGGGAAGATGGCGGCGTTCATAGGGAAGGGGCGTTCGGTATCGTCGTAGTAGACGCGGAGACCGCTGTTTGATTTGATATCCGTACTTTCTTGCGATTTCCTCTGGAAATCCATCATTTCCCCAATGGTGCAGTGCTGCGCCCCGCGAATCAGAAGGTTCTTTCCGGAAATCTTGGGCTTTAGGGTTAAGGCTGCTTTTGGCGAAAGGGGAAAACCGTAGGTGGCCATGGCCTCGTGGACGTTCTGCTTGCGGAGTAGGGATGCAGACTCCTCTGAGAAGATTCGTTGAAGGATTCGATACAGCTGCACCACGTCCTCTCGGTTGTGGGTCAGAATGACTTTCTCCAACATCCCACTGTGGGTAGTGGCATATTCGTAGTAGAGCTTGACGCTTTCCTTGCCAGAAATCACATCGATTCGGTCATCGCTCATGTGGAAATAGTGTTCCACGGATTTCTGGCTCAGAGAGGAAAGCTGCCCCGGGAGTGTGGTGTTCCTCTTGATCCAGGAATAGAGATCCAGATTGTGCATCTGAATCTGATAGGGAAGATGGAGCGCATCCAGTCTCTTGTTGGTAAATGGAATATCGAAAGAGGTTCCGTTGTAGGTAATCAGAAAGTCAATATTCTTTTCGTCAAAGTAATCCAGGGTTGCTTGAAGAACCCGATCTTCTTCGAAGGGCTGTTCTGCTAGAAATTGGGTTACCTCAATTCCTTCTTCCGTAGGAATCAGCATGGCAGTCAGGATTACCCGGCTGGTATTCCGCCCGCCTCCCAGCCCGGTGGTTTCGATATCGAAGACGCAGGGAGTTAGGGAACCGTAATAGAGCCTGTATGCATCACTTAATTTCGATGTAAAACGATATTTTCGAGAAAATTTCTTCAAAACACTTGAGCCTTTCTGTAATTCAGTGTATAATAACGCTGTTGTTACGCAGAAAACATCTGCATAACGATTATACCATATCCATGGATTCGACGGAAATTGAGAGGTTTGAAAAAACTTTCAAAAAAGTGTTGACAGAAGCACATCGGTTTGGTAATATAATATGGCGACGTGAGTTGCGAAGAAAAAAGCTTCAAATATGGCGGCGTAGCTTAGCTGGCTATAGCGTTCGGTTCATACCCGAAAGGTCAGTGGTTCGAGTCCACTCGCCGCCACCATATTGTGGACGCTTAGCTCAGCTGGGAGAGCATCTGCCTTACAAGCAGAGGGTCATAGGTTCGAGCCCTATAGCGTCCACCATTTTGGCCGGGTAGTTCAGTTGGTTAGAATGCCAGCCTGTCACGCTGGAGGTCGACGGTTCGAGCCCGTTCCCGGTCGCCAACATATGGTGGGTATCGTCAAGCGGTTAAGACCCAGGGTTGTGGCTCCTGTATGCGTGGGTTCGAATCCCACTACCCACCCCATATAGTGAGGCTATGGAAAATTAATATTGTTGGGGTATAGCCAAGTGGTAAGGCAGTGGATTCTGATTCCATCATGCGCAGGTTCGAATCCTGCTACCCTAGCCAATTCGGCGACATAGCCAAGTGGTAAGGCTCGGGTCTGCAAAACCCTCATCCCCAGTTCGAATCTGGGTGTCGCCTCCACTACAAAAGAAGCGAGAAATCGCTTCTTTTGTTTTTTGCGTTTTTTGATGATATGAATCTATGGTATACTGTTCCGTAGTTTCGGATTTATCAGGTAGAAGAAAGGACGAGAAAAATGCAGTCACCGGGAGCAATTGCGTTCACACTGGGCGGTCTCCAGATTCGCTGGTATGGAATTCTGATTACCATAGGCGCACTACTGGCATCCATAATTTCTTACAAAAGAGCGCCAAAGCACGGCATCAAACCGGATGATGTACTGGATTTGATTCTGTGGACCCTTCCAATCGGAATCATCGGAGCGCGTCTCTATTACGTGGTGTTTGCCTGGGACGAATTCTATCGGGATAATCCGATGCAGGCTTTCAATATTCGAGGCGGGGGCTTAGCCATCCACGGCGGCCTTATCTTCGGACTGATTACTGCGTATATCGTGTGCAGACGAAAGAAGATTCCTTTTCTGGAGATGGCAGACCTGGTTCTTCCCACTGTAGCGTTGGCCCAAAGCATCGGCCGCTGGGGAAATTTCTTCAACAGTGAAGCCTATGGCCGTCCGACAAATCTGCCCTGGGCCATCCTGGTGAACGGTCAGCACGTCCACCCCACATTCCTGTATGAATCCATATGGTGCTTCCTACTGTTTTTTTCCCTGATTTACATGGACAACCACCATCGGAAATTTAGCGGCCAGATCATGTGCCTCTACGGAATGCTGTACTCGTTGGAACGTTTCTTCGTGGAATCCCTCCGGACGGACAGCCTGATGATTGGTCCTTTTCGGCAGGCCATGGTTCTGAGCGCTACCGTATTTCTGGCATGCGGCATTCTTTACATGGGGCTGCGAAAGAGAAAACAAGGAAAGAACGTACATTAGGCGCGCTGGAAATTGAAATATCCGGTGGATAATGGTATAATACGAAATTGCTGAATCCAACGGATTCGTAATGAGAATAAGAATTAATTTTACAACTATTATAATAATATCTGAGGTGAAAGATGAAATTAGGTATCGTGGGACTCCCGAACGTGGGTAAAAGTACACTTTTCAATGCGATTACAAAGGCCGGCGCGGAAGCGGCCAACTATCCGTTCTGCACCATTGAACCGAATGTGGGCGTGGTAACCGTTCCGGATAAGCGGCTGCAGGTGCTGCATGACATCTACAATTCGAAGAAGACCATCTATACGACGATTGAATTCTGCGATATTGCAGGTCTGGTGAAGGGAGCTTCCAAGGGTGAAGGCCTGGGAAATAAGTTCCTGGGACACATCCGAGAAGTATCTGCCATTGTCCATGTAGTTCGCTGCTTTGAAAATGACAATATCGTCCACGTTAACGGCCATATCGATCCATTGGATGATATCGATACCATTAACACCGAGCTGATTTTCGCCGATTTGGAAGTGCTAGAACGTGCCATTGCCAGAACGCAGAAGAACATGAAGGCGGACAAGAAGCTGGGCTCGAAGCTGGCGATTCTAGAACATGCGAAGGAATGGTTGGAATCCGGTAAGAATATCCGCGCCATGGAAATGGATGAGGACGATCACGAAGTGCTGGACGAAATCGATTTGCTGACAGCAAAGCCGATTATCTACGTGGCAAACGTGTCGGAAGATGACGTGGCAGATGAAAATAACCCGTACGTGAAGCAGGTATCGGACCTGGCGGCATCGGAAGGCGCTCGGTGCGTCCAGATTTGTGCCGAAATCGAAGCGGAGATGGCAGAACTGGAAGATGACGAGAGAGATGCGTTCCTGGAAGATTTGGGAATCGAGGAATCCGGACTGGATAAGCTGATTAAGGCTTCTTATTCGCTGCTGGATTTGATTTCCTACCTGACGGCAGGAGAACCGGAGGTTCGCGCTTGGACCATTAAGAGAGGAACCAAAGCGCCGCAGGCAGCCGGAAAGATTCATACCGACTTTGAGAAGGGCTTCATCCGTGCGGAAACCATCAGCTACGATCAGCTGGTGGAGTGTGAAGGAAATCTGGGGAAGGCCAGAGAGAAGGGCTTAATCCGATCCGAAGGAAAGGATTACGTGGTTCAGGATGGCGATGTAATCCACTTCCTGTTTAATGTATAAGAATATAGCTTGGAGGGAAATGTGAAGTTTGAAATTATTTTGCAGAATTGCTTGATTTTTTCAACTTTGTTGATATAATGACTATAGAGGTTATCCTTAATAATCTCTTTAATCTCTAGTCCCAATACCCTTTTTACGAAACAGACTGCGCCCCTGCGGTCTGTTTTATTTTATGCCTGAATTATTAAGATTATCTTAAGATTGGGCGAAGGGCCTTGTTTATTTATAAAGTGTGGTATAATATCAGTCGATAGAAATAAGAAAAAGAGGTGTTAAAGAATGGATCCTAGAGATATAAAGCTAGCGAATACGCTGGTGAACTATTCGGTAAAGCTCCAGCCCGGCGAGAAGATTTTGATTGACTACACTGGGGTGGAATGCGTGCCCTTGGTGAAGGAGATTGTCAAGGAAGTCTACAAGGTAGATGGTGTTCCTTTTGTACAGTGTGATAATCCAATCGTCACAAGGGAACTGATGATGGGCTGCACCGAGGAGCAGCTTCGTTTGCAGGACGATGCAGAGCTATATTTGATGAAGCAGATGGATGCCTATATCGGAATCCGGGCGGCGGCCAATGCGGCGGAATTCAGTGACGTTCCGGCAGAGAAGCACAATCTGTATGAGAAGTTCACGGCGCCGAGTTTGAATGAACGGGTGGATCACACCAAATGGGTGATTCTACGGTATCCGACCCCATCCATGGCCCAGCGGATGAATCGAAGCCAAGAGGCTTTTGAAGAATTCTACTACAATGTGTGCACCTTGGATTATTCGAAGATGGACGAAGCCATGAATGCGCTGAAGAAACGCATGGACGAGGCCAGGCAGGTTCATATCCTTGCACCAGGAACGGATTTAACCTTCTCCATTGAGGGAATTCCGGCGGTAAAGTGTGCCGGAGAGTGCAACATTCCCGATGGAGAAGTATACACCGCACCGGTGAAGGATTCTATGAACGGAGTGATTACCTACAACACGCCTTCGGAAGAGCAGGGATTTACCTTCGAGAACATTCGGTTCGAGGTTGAAGAGGGAAAAATAATTTCTGCAACCAGCAATGACGATGAACGCATCAATCGGATTCTGGATACGGATGAAGGGGCGCGTTACTTCGGAGAATTCGCCATCGGCGTGAATCCGTATGTTCTCCACCCCATGAAGGAAACGCTGTTTGACGAAAAAATCTGCGGAAGCATTCACCTGACACCAGGAATGTGTTATGATGATGCCCCGAATGGAAACGAATCGGCAGTGCACTGGGATTTGGTGCTGATTCAGCGAGAAGATTACGGCGGCGGCGAAATCTGGTTTGACGATGAACTAATTCGCAAAGATGGAATCTTTGTGCCGGAAGACTTGAAGCAGCTGAATCCGGAGAATCTTCGTTAGCGTTGGATTTGAATAATATTTTTTTACAGAGGGAAAAGCAGAAAGGAAAGTATTATGTGGAATAGAATTGAAGTAAAGGCCCGGGGAAAGGCGGCATTCCGTGGGAACTACTGGAAGTGTGTCGTTGCGGCCATGGTATTCGGGCTGATGAATGGCGGCGTTTCCGGCAGAAGTTCGGTGGAATACACCCAGAACTATACGAATTTCGCGGAACTCCGAGGGGATGTAATGGAGTTCCTGCGTTCGCCAATCATTATCGGCGGCGTGGTGATTTCCATCCTGGTAGGAATTCTGGTGATTAATGCACT
>JAUNEW010000108.1 GCA_030525365.1 Eubacteriales bacterium | reverse complement strand
CTACTTTTGCCATTACTCCTCCGGAAAAATCCAAATACAAACGAAAGAGTGGGCGGTGCCCACTCTTCCAAGTTCTAACGTATATAGTTAATGTACCACAGAATTCCATGTAATGCAAGGCTTTTTTCCTTGAACCATGCGTTAAAGGCCTTTTTTCTGAAGCATCCGCATAGAATTAAGAATACAGAGGAACGCAACACCCACATCGGCGAATACAGCCCACCACATTCCGGCAATGCCTAGCGCACCCAGAATCAGGAAAAGTATTTTTACCGCCAGGGCAAACACGATGTTCTGGTATGCGATGTTCACTGTATGCTTTGCAATCCGAATGGTTCTCGGAATTTTCTCGATATCATCATCCATAATGACCACGTCTGCCGCTTCAATGGCCGCATCGGAACCCATGGACCCCATGGCAATTCCCACATCTGCCCGGGAAAGAACCGGGGCATCGTTAATTCCATCTCCGATAAAGGCCAGCTTATCCTTGTCTGGATTTCCGATTTCGCCCAGCAGTTCTTCCACCGCATGGACCTTATCTCCCGGGAGAAGTTCCGAGCGGATGTCGTCCACGCCCAGTTTCAGTCCAACCGCTTCGGCAATTCCCTTCCGGTCCCCAGTAAGCATAGCAATCTTTCGAACCCCTTCCTGCTTCATTTCCAGAATGGCTCTTGCGGCGCTCTCCTTCACTTCATCGGAAATCAGGATTGCACCCAGGAAGCGGTCGTCCTCCGCGATGTATACGATGGTGGATTCCGCGTCTTCTACCTCGGTAAAAGCAATTCCGTTCTCCGTCAGCAGCCGCTTATTGCCGGCGTAGACCGTGTGGCCTTCCACCTTTGCAATCAGACCCTGTCCGGAAACATTCTTCGCATCTTCTGCCAGGTTCGGATCGAATTCCCCCTTGTATGCCGCAAGAATGGATTTGGCGATAGGATGGGTGGATAGACTTTCCACGATAGCCGCTTTGCGAAGCACCTCTTCCTCCTGCACACCATCTGCCGGTACCACCTTCGTCACATGGAACACGCCCTCTGTCAAGGTGCCGGTCTTATCGGATACCACAGTATCCAGTTTTGCCAGCAGTTCTAGGTAATTGGAACCCTTTACCAGCACACCGATGTTGGATGCGGCACCAATTCCTCCAAAGAAGGATAAGGGTACCGAAATCACCAATGCACACGGACAAGAGATTACCAGGAAAGTGCAGGCTCTCATCATCCAGTCCATCCAGTTTCCGTAGAACATGGGCGGAATCAATGCTAGCGCTACTGCACCAGCCACCACCACTGGCGTATAGTATCTGGCAAAACGGGTGATGAAATTCTCGGTTTTCGACTTCTTAGAAGATGCGTTTTCCACCAGCTCCAGGATTTGAGCCACCGTAGAGTCCTCGTACTTCTTGTTGGCGCGAATCTTCAGCAAGCCCTCGCCGTTGATGCATCCCGAAATGATATCATCCGACACACCTACGCTTCTCGGTACCGACTCTCCAGTCAACGCCGATGTGTTCACCATGCTGCTTCCTTCGATAACGGTACCATCCACCGGAATCTTCTCCCCGGCTTTGATGACCAGAATATCTCCGATTTCCACTTCATCCGGATCCACTTCCTCAATGGTTCCGTCTTCCCGTTCAATGTTGGCGTATTCCGGTGCAATGTCCATCATATCCGTGATGGATTTCCGGGACTTGCCCACGGCATAGCTTTGGAACCACTCACCGACCTGGTAGAACAGCATTACCGCAACGGCCTCGCTGTTCTCTCCGGTCACGAAGGCGCCCAGTGTTGCCAATGTCATCAGGAAACATTCATCTAACAGCTGCCGGTTCTTGATACCCAGCAAACATTTTTTTACCACGTCTCGCCCAGCAATCAGGTACGGAATCAGGTACAGCACCAGGCTTCCCCATCGGCTCCCCAGCATTCCTGGAAAACCTGCCGTATTCTCCCAGATCATCAGAATGGCAAATAATGCCAATCCGATTACAATCTCCCGGAGTTTTCTCTGTAATTTCTTGCTCATAAATATCCTCCGTTCGTCTTTCGCTTCGTTATTCTACAGTTCCCGAAGAAAATGCACTATGTGCGTCATGCATTTTCTTCGGAGACACATGTATCTTGCATTATCGGATTACTTCGCAATCCGGCTCTACCTTGGCGATAACCTTGCAGACTTCGTCCAGAATTTCATCGAATCTCGCATCATCTGCTTCCAGCGTCATCTTCTGAGTCATGAAATTCACGGATGCGTCCTCCACACCGTCAATCTTCTTGATGGCATCTTCCATCTTAGCAGCACAGTTTGCGCAATCCACTTCGTCCAGTTTGAATTTCTTCTTCATAACGTCCTCCTGTCATTCCTTGAGTTACTCTTCAATGTGATCTTTGCCCATCGCGATAATTGTACTAACATGGTCATCAGCCAGAGAATAGTACATGGACTTTCCTTCTCTTCTTGCCGTGAGGAGCTTCGCATTCCGGAGAATCTTCAGCTGATGGGATACGGCCGACTGGTTCATTTCCAAATCCTCACAGATTTCCGTCACGTTCTTCTCGCCACCGGACAGATCCACCAGGATTTTGATTCGCGTGGAGTCCGCGAACATTTTAAACAGATCTGCTAGGTCCTGTAATTCAGCCTCGTTAATCCCACCGATTCTGGATCCCTTTTCCGTCTGATACTTATTCTTCATTGCGATTCCCTTTCTCGATACATTATCGCTTGTTCATATGAATATATTATCATATATTCATTGTATGTCAACTTCTTTTTTGTTTTTTTCGGCGTCATTATCCGAACCACTTGATTCCCATTGTGAGAACACCTAGAATGCTCAACACAACGCCCACCACATGGTTCAGCTTCCGGATTTCGCAACGATTCGCAAATCGCGCAGAAACAAGTGCGCCGAACAGGCACGCCACAATAGTAACAACCGCTGGCAATCCATTTAGACTGGCACCCATAAGGACGTGGCTGATTGCGCCAGTCAACGCAACGATGGACATAATCATCGTACTTGTTCCCACGGCTACTTTGAGATTGTATCCCAATACTACTGTGAAAACAGTCAGCATCAAAATACCACCGCCACTTCCGGTGAATCCACACACCCAACCGATTCCACAGCCGAAAATCATTGCCATGATTCTTTTCTTTAGAGAAATCTGATGGCCTTCATCGGAGCCGTCTGCCCCACTGGTAATTGGTTTTACCAGGAACTTGATGCCCAGACCAATGGTTGTCAGCATGGAAATATATCCCAGTCCATCCGGCTCCGCCTGGCTGAAGAGATACCCGCAGTAACTGCCAATCACCGTTCCTAGGAACGCAGTAATCATAGTGAGCATTCCGCTCTTCAGGTCGATATTCTTGTTCTTCGCATAGGTGTACGACGAGAGAAGACTAGCCAGAACGTCCGAAGCCAGTGCCACCGTTACCGCATCATAGCTGGCCCAGCCACATACGCTAACCAGAAGAGGCGTAATGATAACCGCAGCAGAAAGTCCTGCCAATCCCGTAACAACACCGGCTCCCAATCCCGCTAAAATATATATTATCCAAAGCATATTTCAATCCTCTTTTCTATCGTTTTAAATCACGCATCACCTTTAATAGAAAGTATGCGATTCTTTCAATTTGAATAAAAAAAGATTCCGTCACACCTCGTGTAACGGAATCCCTTTGATAGCTACTTACCACTTAAGTATTCTTTGACCACCTTGGATACGACGGAGC
>JAUNEW010000107.1 GCA_030525365.1 Eubacteriales bacterium | reverse complement strand
GCCTCCTGGGATTCATTTACAATCAGCTGAGTCCAGGTGCTCAGCTCCGTCCCCGGATATTTCCACGCGAACACATCGGGATTTCCATCATATTTCACCACATCGATAATTGCCATTGTTCTTTCCTCCTCCATCCTTCCTTACATTATACTGGAAACGCAGTGCCAATATTTTCGCTGCCAGCGTAAAAAAAGAAACCCCTCGGTCATCTGTGACCGAGAGGCTTCGCCTGCTCCTTCCTACCGGAAGCTGAAATCGAATTTCATCTCTAGCATTGTAAAAAGTTTCCGGATGGTCTCCGATGCAATCGTTTCCATATCCAGATTCAGTACGAAAGCGATAATCTTCTTCTGTTCCTCCTCTGGAACTCGGTATACCCGGAGAGATGCCTCCAGGAACCGCTGCAGTTTCCGCTCAAAGGGGAAGTGGATATCGCATTTTCGTGCCATATAATTACGCATTATCCCTGAAGATCCGATTTCCAGCTCATAGAAATCACTTTCGGAATAGTCTGGAAAATAGGCACCGAAAATCTGCTTCAGCTCCGCCGTGGTCTGAAGGTAGATGTATTCCGCTATGTCCGGAATCGTATATGCAACGATGTAGATTTCCCGAAGGTTCTCATTCAGCTCCGTCAGTGTCAGCTGCAGCGCTGTCTCCACCGCGTAAGCATAGACCGGTGGAAGTTCCTCCCCCGCAATACTCCGGGCCATCTGAAACTGCCCTCCGAACATACTCTGCACTAGCTCCAGCAGAATGGAATCCTTGGTGGGAAACTGATTCTGGTAACTTCCCCGGGTGATGCCCGCTTCCTTCACGATTTGACTCACCGTGGTGTCCTTGTATCCCTGCTTCAGGAATAGGCGCACACACACGGACAAAATTTTTCTTCTGGTCTCCAGACCGTCTTTTCTCATGGTAATATCTCCCCTATATTCCGTTAGAATTCGTTGAAATTAGAATCGGGCTTTCAGCATTTCTGCCACCCCAACATCCGCCGGTAGCCAATCCACAGTGTTCAGTTCATCACGAGACAACCAACGTGCCGCCTCGTGTTCCTTGAGGACCAGTTTCCCGCTCAAAAGTTCACAGATAAAACAATGCATCGTCAGATGGAACTTCGGGTAGTCATATTCCACCGTCTCCAGCAGCCTGTCCACCCGGATTTCCGCATCTAGCTCCTCTCGGATTTCACGCATCAACGCTTCCTCTCCGGTCTCTCCCGGTTCTACCTTGCCCCCGGGAAATTCCCATCCGTCTTTGAACTCTCCGTATCCACGCTGGGTTGCGAAAACTTTTCCATCCCGAATGATTATCGCCGCTACCACTTCAATTCTTTTCATCAATCTTATGCCTCCCCATTAATCGGGCTCTGAAGATATCTCAGAATATCCTCCCTCACCGCATTCTTCATTCGCATGGTAACCTTCGCAATTACCTGCTCCTTTCCACGGTTATCCAGTTTGCTGCTATCGTACTGGTCGGTAATATCGAACTGTCCCATGTAATAGAAATTCTTCTCTGCATCACTTTTCTTCACGAAAAGGTGTTTCCGCTGTGCATTATTCACATCGTTCATATATTTACTGTGGGTTCCACACCCAATCTTTGAATCCCACTTGAAAACCACATCGCTGATGAATTCGTCCGCATAGTCCGGTTTTCCTTCCACGAATTGTCGGTCTTCGTCCTCTGCAGTTACCTTATGGTATGTAACAAATAGGAACACATCATCGCCAAAACGTTTCTTTCCATACATGATAGATGAATAATCCCTACCGGCATCCATCAGGAAGCTGACATCTCGACGGGTGTACTTTTCATACAATACGAATCGCTCTCCACTCATTTCATAATGTTCCTTGTAACGAGCAAGGCCCACGTCAATTATATCATTAATTTGCTTTCGAAACTCAGTATTTCTAAGACGTTCTTCGTACCCTTTCACTCTGCGAAGCACCCCCGTTTCATCCTGCCTCAGAATACCTACCACCGCATATTTCTTCTCTTCTTCGTCTTTGGCAACGAATTTTCCCCGAAGCACATCCACATAGTATTGGATTCTTGAAGACGGCGCATCGTAGTGATACTCCTCCTGAAGTCTCGCAGACAATTCCTCCGGCCGTACAGAATCGCCTTCCATCAACTCTTTCAGAATCTCCAGTTCGCATGGACGAACTCCGCTTAGCACCGTTCGCGACAGGTATTCTAAGGTCAAATCGTCCTGTTCACTTAGAGATACGGTAAAATCAGGTTCCACGGTACTCAGGAACCGATAATAGGACTTATACTGCTGAACAATTAGAAGCGGATCGATTTCCTTGTTAATGTAGAAGTCATATAGATACGGGATTCTTCCCAGCCGGTTCTTCAGGTTCGCATATCCCTCCCGAATAATCGTGTTAAGTCCTTTAATCTTATCAATGGATTCAAAGATCCTACTCTTTGCAACCTCATCGAAATGAATGGTCGAAGCTCCCGGAATCGTATTATTTCCGCTGATGACATACTTTCGGATTGTATCCGCATTGTAGGTTCGATCTCCCGAAAGTGCCACCGGAATCATGAAATTCTTGTTGTAATTCCCGATGAAATCCAGGATCACCACGTACTCTTTTCCAGTTGCTTTCCGAAGTCCTCTTCCCAACTGCTGAATGAACACAATGGGGGACTGGGTCGGCCGAAGCATGATGACTTGATTCACCTCCACAATGTCCACACCCTCATTCAGAATCTCTACCGAGAAGATATAATCCAGAGGAGTTCGTTCATCGGTGGCATCTTTCTCATCCATCGCCAATCGTTCAAAAGCATCCTGCCGTTCTTCTTCATTGGCACTTCCATTCAATGCCAGAGTCCGATATCCTCGTTGATTGAATTTCCGTGACAGTTCCTCTGATTCATCAATCCGACTGCAGAACACCAAACCTTTCACCCGGTCTCCACTGTATCCATAATATTCCGCTTGCTCCAGAATATGAGAAACTCTTTCTTCCCCAGTAAGCATCCGAAAATACTCCGGCGTTAGTTTCTTCTGAGAACTTTCTTTCTCATCCACTGCGGATATTTCCGTAATTCCAAAGTAATGGAAAGGACACAGCAAGTTGTTCTCCATCGCTTGCTGAAGCCGAATTTCCAACGCAATCTGATGATTAAATATATCGTAGATATTCTTTCCGTCTTTGGCATCATCCATCTTATCCGGCGTTGCCGTCATTCCCAGAAACAACTTCGGTTCAAAATAGTTCATCACCTTCTGGTAAGTTCCTGCACTACTGTGGTGGGCTTCGTCTAGAATAATACAGTCGAAGGCATCCTTATCAAACTGGAACAGATGGGTATCTCGATTCAATGTTTGCACGGTGGCAAAAATATAATCGCAATCATAATCGCTGTGTCCGGCTCCCACAAGACCCATGGACATACGCTGGTCGAATACCATCTGGTAAGATTTCAAGCTCTGTCTTGCAAGCTGACCACGGTGGACCAGAAACAGGACTCGTTTGAAACAGCATTCTCTCATGGCAAACGCCGATGCATAGGTCTTTCCCGTTCCGGTAGAGGAAATCAAGAGCACCCGGTCTTCTCCTGCTGCAATCATCCTCTTCAGATTAACGATAAATTCTTCCTGCATGGAATTTGGTTTTAGCGTATATTTCTGAAGAGACACAGGATTTTCCTGTGCAGCGATCGCCCGCTGTTTCTTGATGATATTGTAGCGTTCCCGATAGGTTTCGTAGAATTTGTCGAAGGTTACGGAATACTCCGAATCCCACAGCGTATTAAATTCTTCCAGAATATCCTG
>JAUNEW010000106.1 GCA_030525365.1 Eubacteriales bacterium | reverse complement strand
CAAGGTCTATGCGGAAGAGGCCTATTCCAATATTGCCATCAACGAAGCTTTGGAGAACGAGAAGGACTGTTCTCCGAGCTTCGTTCGTTACGTTGTGAAGGAAATTTTGCGTCAGTCCATGGCACTGGACTATACCATTGCCGGATTGTCTCGAAATGGCCTGCGGGGGATGAAGAGCCGGACGAAGATTCTTCTCAGAATGGGAATCTTTCTCCTGAATGAAGTGGACAGCATTCCGGACGCCGTATGTGTGAACGAGATTGTGGAGCTTTCCGGCAAGGTGAATCGCCCCAACAAGGGATTTATCAACGGGGTACTTCGGAGTTACCTTCGTCAGGGTAAAAAACAAAATCTTCCAGGCGGACAAGACCGGAAATCCCTATCCATTCGGTACTCCTGTCAGGAGAACCTGGTTCGGCTGATTCTCAAGCAGTACGGACAAGTTGAAGGAGAGAAAATTCTGGCGGCGTATAATCAGCCGGTTCCCGTGGCCCTTCGAAATAACCCTTTGAAGCAGACTAGAGAAGAGATGATTTCCCGGTTTAAGACCATGGGAATCGAAGTGTCGGCATCTTCGGACTGCCCCGAGGGAATCATCGCGGGAAGCGGATCGCTGATTCGAAATCCGTATTTTGCAGAGGGATGTTATTCGGTACAGGGAATTTCTTCCCAGCAGGCCATTACGGCGCTGGGACCGAAGCCGGGAAGCCGGGTGCTGGACATGTGCGCAGCCCCGGGCGGAAAGTCTACCGGGATGGCGGAGCTGATGGCGGACAAGGGCATCCTGGAAGCCTGGGATGTGCATCCCCACCGAGTGGAACTGATTGAAAGAAATGCGAAGCGCCTGGGAATCACCTGCATCCGTACCGCAGTCAAGGATGCCACCCAGTTCTATCCGGAGTGTGAGAATTCCTATGATTACGTGGTGGCGGATGTGCCTTGCTCCGGACTGGGCACCATACCGGTGAAGCCAGAGATTAAGCTCCGGGATAATACCGGAACTTACAGGGAACTGGTGGAAATTCAGAAGAAAATTCTGGAAAATGCCTGGAAATTCGTAAAGTCCGGCGGACATCTCATGTATTCCACCTGCACGATTAACCGAGATGAGAACGAAAATATAATCGATGCCTTTGTGGCGACAGTGCCGGAAGCGGGAGTTGTTGAAAAACAGCTCATTTTACCGTATAATAAGACTGGCTTTTTCTATACAATATTGGAGAAGTCAGAGTAAAATAACGGGGATATTGAATGGAAGTAGGATATTATACAGATAAGGGGCGGAAGCGAACTAGCAACGAAGATGCGGTTCGGATTCTGAATAGACACAACGTGTTCCTTCTGGCAGATGGCGTAGGAGGAAACCGAGCGGGAGAGATTGCCAGCAACAAGACGCTGGATGTGATTGCGGATTTCCTGGAGAACAATCCGATTCAGGATATGGAGGGATCGGATCAGATTTTCCGATACTTCGAGAATGCAGTGGATTATGTGAACGAGTTCATCAAGCAGATGGCCCATGCCATACCGGAATGCGCGGGAATGGCCACCACGCTGGTCATCGCTTACGTTCGAGATCACATCCTCTACATTGCCAATGTGGGAGATAGTAGGGTGTATTTCATCCACGGCAAAGAAATTCATCAGATTACGGTAGATCATACTTATGTGAATGATCTGGTGATGATGGGCGTGATTTCCAGAAGCGAAGCGGAACACCACAAGAAAAAAAATGTGATTACCCGGGCTATCGGTGCGAATTCGTACAACAACCCGGATTGCTTTAACATCTACATTGAGCCGGAAGACAAGATTCTTCTGTGCAGTGATGGACTTTACGATGAGCTTTCCGAAGAGGAGATGCTTCAGGAAATGAATTCCACCGATGATATGAAAGCCTGCGCGAAGTCGCTGGTGGATAAAGCGAATGCGCATGGTGGAAACGACAACATTTCGGTAATTTGTGTAAGTATGGTGGAGGAGAATTATGAGTAACAGGTTGTTGGCAGGCCGTTACGAGCTGCTCGAGAAAATCGGCGATGGCGGCATGGCCGTGGTATATAAGGCGAAAGATAAGCTGCTGAATCGCTTTATCGCGATTAAGATTCTTCGCCCGGAATTCACGAAGGATCCCACATTTGTCGAGAACTTCAAGAGAGAATCTCAGGCGGCGGCCGGACTGGCCCATCAGAACATCGTGGCTGTCTACGATGTTGGCCGGGAAGGAAATATTAACTACATCGTCATGGAGCTGGTGGAAGGTCAGACCTTGAACGAGATTATTGCAAAAGAAGCACCGATGGATTACCGCCGGGTCATCGAGATTACCAAGCAGGTGGCAGCGGCACTGCGGGTGGCGCACCGGAACAAGATTATCCATAGAGACGTCAAACCCCATAACATCATGGTGACCACGGATGGCATCGTCAAGTTGGCGGACTTCGGTATCGCTAAGGCGGTGAACGATGCCACCATGTCCACCGGGAGCAAGATTATCGGTTCCGTGCACTACTTCTCCCCAGAGCAGGCGAGGGGAAATTATGTGGACGAGCGTTCCGATATCTATTCCCTGGGTATTGTCATGTATGAGATGCTGACGGGACAGGTTCCATTTGACGGAGACAATCCGGTGACCATCGCGCTGAAACACATCAACGAGGAAATTACACCGCCGAGTCAGCTGGTGGACGGCATTCCGCCGGCGTTGGAACAGTGTGTTCTCAAGGCTACCAGCAAGTTCCAGACGAACCGGTACAGCAGTGCGGACGAGTTGATTGAGGAGCTGAACAACATTGAATTCGTCACCCGAATGGTGGGAAATTCTATTTTTAACGAGGCTTCCGAACAGGTGGAGCAGAGCCGCAAAGGCCAGACCGATGAGGATGAAGACGACTACGAGGAAGAGGATGATTCTGAATCCAGACGTTCCCGTCGGAAGAAGAAACCGAAGAAGAAGCTGACCAAGGCTCAGAAGAAACGCCGGATTCTCATTGCCGCAGTGGCCGCTTTGGTAATTGGCCTGGGAGTTGCCGTAGCAGCGTTCAACGGGGCATTCTCCAGCCAGAAGAGCGTTCCAGATCTCTATGGAATGACGTTAAAAGAAGCAAAGAAAGAGGCGGAAGCTTCTGGCTTTAAGATTAAGGAAGGGAAGGAAGTCTACTCCAACGACTACTCCAAGGGACAGGTTGCGGAACAGGATCCGGAATCCGATTCCAAGGCAGTGAAGGGAACGTCCATTACGATTCACCTGAGCAAGGGTCCGCAGGCGGGCACAGTTCCGAATCTGGTGGGCCGAGACGAAAGCGAAGCCGAGTCCCTGCTCAAGTCCTCGGATTATGAACTGGGCACGGTGAAGCAGCAGACCTCCACAGAGGCAGCGGGAACCATTCTTTCCCAGGACCCGAGTGGCGGGGAAGAAGCGGATCATGGCACCACCGTCAATATCGTTGTCAGTGATGGCAAAGGCGTTCAGAAGTCCACTGTTCCGTCCATTACCGGAAAGACCCTGGCCGATGCCAAGAGAGAGCTTCGAAGCGCAGGCTTCAAGGTAGGTAAGGTCACCTACGAAGAGAGCAACGCCTACGGAAGTGGATATGTAATGTGGCAGCAGTATGCAGCCAATACAGAATTGAACAAGGGCACCAGCGTGGACATTGAAGTCAGCAAGGGAGCCCCGAAGACCAGCTCCAATAAGAAGCCGAGCAATCAGAAGCCGGATAATGGAGACGGCGATGGAAGCCAGACGGTAGATGAACAATGATTGGAAAAGTGGTAAAAGGAATCGGAGGCTTCTACTACGTCTCCGATGGAAAAGAAGTAATACAGGGAAATGCCAGAGGAAACCTGAAGCG
>JAUNEW010000003.1:30954-66550 GCA_030525365.1 Eubacteriales bacterium | reverse complement strand
TCCATATACCGGAGCGCATCTCTTCCCTGCTTCTGCACTTCTTTCTTGAAGCAAGCATAGGCCTCCCGTCCGGCCTGCATCGCCTGAGAAACCTGAGATTTCGTGAAGTTCATGGCGAACAGCTTATAGGTTCGCTGATCGTCCAGGTTGTAGTCTTCGGCCACATTTCGGATATTCGCATTGTCAATCTCTCTTTTTCCCGAGAAAAACTTGGTCATCTCTCGAACGAACCGCTTATCGTTGTCATATGGAACAAATGGATGGTAGAACTCCACGCCGTTTTCGAAGAAGTACTCCGCCATGTTCTTATCGATGACTTCTGGATATGTGGCCACAATCGGACAGTTGTAATGGTTCGGTGCCGTGGTGTCCTCTTCCCGCTCATAGTTAATGCACGGATAGAAGATTCGCTTCACGTCGTTTTCCACCAGCCACTTGATATGTCCGTGTACCAGCTTCGCCGGGTAGCAAGCGGTGTCGGAAGAAATGGTATCCATTCCATTCTCGTACATTTCCTTGTTGCTCGGCGGACTCAGTACCACACGGAATCCCAGGGTGGTAAAGAATGCATGCCAGAACGGATAATCCTCATACATGTTCAGCACACGAGGAATTCCGATGACGCCCTTCGGTGCCTGATCGGGTTCCAGAACCGGTCGGTCGAACAAGAGCTTGAATTTGGACTGATACATATTCGGAATGTCGTTCTTCTTCGTGCTCAGCCCTGCCCCCTTCTCACAGCGGTTTCCGGTGACATACCGGCTTCCGTCGGAGAACTTGGAGATGGTCAGAATGCAGTTGTTTCCGCAGCCGTGGCAACGACCGTTGCTTGTTTTTACCGAGAAGGAATCAATCTGATTCGCAGTTAGAATGGTAGAACGGTCTCCCTCCACGTACTCGTCACAACCGATAATCGCCGCACCATAGGCGCCCATCAAGCCGGAGATATCGGAACGAACCACGTTCTTTCCCAGGATGAGCTCGATACTTCTCAGGACGGCCTCGTTCATAAAGGTTCCACCCTGTACCACGACTTTGTCGCCGGTTTCCTTCGGATTTCGGAGCTTGATAACCTTATACAAGGCATTTTTGACCACGGAAAGGGACAGGCCTGCAGAGATATCCGCAACTGTGGCTCCTTCTTTCTGGGCCTGCTTTACCTTGGAGTTCATGAAAACCGTGCACCGAGTTCCCAGGTCCACTGGATTCTCTGCCGAAAGGGCCTGGTGGGCGAATTCCGGCACCTGCAGGTCCACGGACTTGGCATAGGTCTCGATGAAGGATCCGCAGCCTGCGGAGCAAGCCTCGTTCAGCATGATGTTGCTAATAGCACCATCCTTAATCTTCATGCACTTCATGTCCTGTCCACCGATGTCCAGAATGAAGGTAACCCCCGGAAGGAATTGCTCGGCGCCCTTGTAGTGGGCCATGGTCTCAATTTCGCCGGCATCAATCTTGTAAGCCGCACGAATCAGGCCTTCGCCATATCCGGTTACCACCGCACGACCGATATAGGCGCTATCCGGTAAAACATGGTACATTTCCGTCAGAATATTCCGGACTACCGCCAGTGGATCTCCCTCATTGTTCTGGTAATGCTCGAAAATCAGCTCTTTATCCTGGTTAATCAGCGCCGCCTTAGTAGTGGTAGATCCGGCGTCAATTCCCAGGAACACCGGTCCCTTTGCCCTATTGATATCGCCTCTCTTGACTTTCGCTTTGTCGTGACGAGCTTTGAACTCTAAATACTCTTGCTGGGATTCAAACAGGGGCTTCATGCGTTTCGTTCCATCCATCTGCGATGGATCCGCGTGTTCAATCTTATCAATCAAATCCGAAAGGGCCACGTGATCGGACTCCTTTGCCAGAAGGGCTGCACCGATGGCCACAAAGTAGTTGGCGTTCTCTGGGAAAATAACTTCGTTTTCCGTCAAATTCAAGGTTTCGATGAATCGTTTCCGAAGTTCCGATAGGAACTGGAGAGGGCCACCTAGGAAAGCCACATTTCCTTTAATCGGATGACCACAAGCCAGTCCGCTGATCATCTGATTGACCACCGCCTGGAATATGGAAGCGGCGATATCCGCGGTCTTCGCCCCATCGTTAATCAACGGCTGAATATCTGTCTTCGCAAACACACCACAGCGGGAAGCAATGGGATAGATGGTTTCGTAATCCTTCGCCGCTTCGTTAAGTCCACTGGCATCTGTGTTCAAAAGCACTGCCATCTGATCGATGAAGGCTCCGGTGCCACCGGCACAGGTACCGTTCATACGCTGCTCCACGGTGGAGCCGTAGAAAGTGATTTTCGCATCCTCTCCCCCCAGCTCAATGGCCACATCCGTCTGTGGAATAATCTGCTGAACTGCTTCACTGCAGGCAATGACTTCCTGCTCGAAGCGGATACCGAACAGATTGGCCAGAGATAGTCCGCCAGATCCGGTGATTACGGCATCCAGCTCCATATCTCCCTTTTCTTCCAGAAGTTCCCGAAGGAGTTCCCCTACCTTCTCGAAAACGTTGGACATATGTCTTTCATATCTGGAGTACTGAATCTGGTTGTTGTCATCCAGAATTAAAAGTTTTACTGTCGTTGATCCTACATCAATTCCTAATCTCATATTTAAAAACAAGAACGATGCATTTCTGCACCGCACCCCTCCTTTTATAATATAAAACATGCATGGGCAAACCATAAGCCGGGTTCTGTATTAAACGATCATCCATCTTGTACTGTAATTGCTTACAGCATCCAGCGACTTACCTTAGGGCGGCAGCGGGCAACTGCACTCGATGGCCCGTTCTTAGTCTTGCTCCGGATGGGGTTTACACGGCCGTCCTGTCTCCAGAACGCCGGTGAGCTCTTACCTCACCATTTCAACCTTACCACGGCATTACCCGTTTCGGCGGAATGTTTCTGTTGCACTTTCCCTATAGTTACCTACGCCGGACGTTATCCGGCATCCTCGCCCTGTGGAGCCCGGACTTTCCTCACACCTTAGTGCGCGATCGTCTGGTTTACCCATGCATATTATAATGACATTAAACCTTTGCTTGAATATGTTGTTTCTGTGAATTTTTCTTTCTTTCGTGAAAAAAGTTCACAATTATCATTCCGATTATCAGAATTCCAATGTACCCCTGGGGTGGATACAGATAAGCCACCAGCTTCTTGAATCCCGAAAGACCGATGCCAAATCCTGCGAAAGCTGCAATCACCATCACCGGTTTCTTCCAGCGATTCTCTGGAATTTTCGTACTGAATCCATAGAATGTGCTAGAGGCTGTAGAATAGATGGAGCCATACAGAATCACTGCGTATAGTATATTCAGCACCCTCGAAATCCGAAGGGAATATCCCAGCATAGGCAAATCCAGTGTGGCCGAGAAAGCCATGTCCTTCAGCAGGGCCGTTAGCAACAAAAGAGTCATCACCCCAGGGAGAAAAGCGCCCAGGAAAGCCCCTCTGTACGCAGTTCTGGAATCCTTTGCAGACAGCGCACAATTTCCTGCCATGGTGATAAATCCCAGGCTGTTGTACGCGGCGAAAATCACCCCTGCAATCCACCAGTAAGGAGCCATCTCGCTCGGTTGAAATCCTGACGTGGCTCCGCTCTGGATGAACTTTCCGGAAACAATTACGAGCAATATGGTAATGATTCCCAGCAGAAAGACGAATGGAATAATCATCCCAAAAGCCCTAGATAGCCGTTCGAAATCACCGAACACTGTCACCAATACCAGAAGAACAATAATGACTCCGCCGATTCGGCGGTCCAATCCCAGTTCCTGATGGAGAAGTGAACCTCCCGCGGCACTCATCGAAATAATGAGTGTGTAATAGATGGCCGCCAGAACATATCCAATCACTGCCTCCAGCTTTGGATTGTCCACGGGGGACACCAGTTTTCCAAGATCCGCAGTCCCCTTGCTTCTGGCGATATACGTGAGCATCAATGCCAGTGCCACGAATACCACCGTGGTAAAAGCAGCACCGAAATATCCCCGGTTTCCGAACACACCAAAGAACTGCCAGCATTCTCTTCCAGAAGCAAATCCTGCCCCCAGGATTGCCCCTAGATACATGGTAGCGATATTAATTACACTTAGTTTTCTCTGCATGATATTTTTTGTTTCTCTGTTCTAATCCCAATATGTATTCTCTTGCTTCAAGCAGACGCTGAATCCGCTCTTCTTGACTTCCTTGACTCTTTCGCAGGCTTTCCACCTGTTCCAGAATGCGTCCTGCTCTCCACTGAATCCGCTGAGACAGCAGTCTCGAATCACAGGAAACCATCTGTTCCGGATACTTCCAGCGAATATCGTGCTCGTCATAGGGAGCCGGTCTTCTCTTTTCCGATGAGGTTACCGCCACGATAATTTCGCAGACAAATTTTCCCTCTTCCGCTAGAATCTCCTGCTGAATATCGTATCCGTTGCAGTACAGGAAGTACCGTAGTTCTCCACTGTTATTCCGAGGCTGTAGAATCAATTTCTTATAGGTCCGAGTCTTCTCCAGATTCTCCTCCAGAATCATCTGAATGGTACGTCCCCCTAGCCCCCCAATAATCACATCGTCCACTTCTGCAAAGCCCACCGTGCTCAGGCCATCTCCGATGCGAAAGCATTCCGAGGGTATTTCTACCCCGGAATCCTTCACATTTTCCATCGCCTTCGCCAAGGAACCGTTGCTGATATCACTAAGGATGACTTTGTCTGATATTCCATTCTGAAGGAGCATCAAAGGCACATATCCGTGGTCCGTTCCGATATCTGCCACGGATTCTCCTGGTGATACCGCATCGTATAGAGCTTGTAGCCGATTGCTAATTCGCATAGGCCTACTCCAGATAATCTCTCAGCTTCTTACTGCGGCTCGGATGACGCAGTTTCCGAAGGGCCTTCGCCTCAATCTGACGAATACGTTCTCTGGTAACGTTAAATTCCTTGCCCACTTCTTCCAGTGTGCGAGGTCTTCCGTCCTCCAGGCCGAATCTCAGCATCAGCACTTTCTTCTCACGCTCGGACAGGGTGTCCAGCACTTCCATCAGCTGTTCTTTCAACATGGAGTACGCAGCGGCATCCACCGGTGCCGGAACATCGTCGTCTGGAATGAAGTCGCCCAGATGGCTGTCTTCCTCCTCGCCGATTGGTGTCTCCAGAGAAACCGGATCCTGGGAAATTTTCTTGATTTCCCGAACCTTCTCCACGGAGATTCCCATTTCCTTTGCGATTTCCTCGGATGTCGGCTCGCGGCCGTACTCCTGAAGCAGCTGACGGGATACTCGAATCAGCTTATTGATGGTTTCCACCATGTGCACTGGGATACGGATGGTTCTGGCCTGGTCCGCAATAGACCGAGTGATGGCTTGACGAATCCACCAGGTTGCATAGGTAGAGAACTTATATCCCTTGGTATAATCGAACTTGTCTACCGCCTTAATCAGTCCCAAGTTTCCTTCCTGAATCAAGTCCAGGAAAGAAAGGCCACGGTTCAGATATCTCTTTGCAATGCTGACTACCAGTCTCAGGTTGCTCTCGCAGAGTTTCTTCTTGGCCTCTTCATCGCCCTGTTCCATGCGAATTGCCAACTCTCTTTCCTCATCTGCTGTCAACAGCGAAACCTTCCCGATTTCCTTCAGATACATGCGAACCGGGTCGTCGGTCGGAAGTGTCTTCGGAACCGTTGCTTCTACGTCGATTTCACCGGTCTTCGTCAGAACTACACCGTCATCTTCCTTGTCGTCAGAATCATCTGCATGCAGTTCATCCGAATTCGGTTCTCTGGAATCTTCGATGGAAATTCCCATTTTCTCCAGAATATCGTAGATCATTTCCACCTCTTCTTTGCCGATGTCTAGCTCGGAAAGGTAGTCGCCCAGCTCCTCAGCGGTCAGAACGTTTCCGTTCTTCTGCGCCTGTTTCACCAAAGCATCTACGGACTTTTCTTTTTTTGGAGTTGAAGTTTTTGCCATTAAATTCCCCTCGCCTTTCTGTTCTTCTCTCTACTACTTAAATCCATCAGCTCCTTCGCTAACCGAGCCACTTCCTCTTCGTTACCCATTCGTTCTGCCGTCGATAGTTCGCTCTGCAGCTCCGCTTTCTTCTCCCGATTGCGATTTCTCTGATAGGATGAAAGACATTCTTGATAGAATACTTCGTCATCCGGTCCAATTCGAATGACTTTCATCGCATTCCGCAGCCGGATTTCCTCTTCTGGATCCAGCTGATTATATATACGCCCAGGGTCTATTCCTAGAACCCCGGCCGGCATATCTTCTTTCGCCAGCGGTTCAATGACGGAAAATATCCGATTTCCCACCGCCGTCATCAAAGTGATATGGTCTTTTTTCATTCGTTCTACGTAGTCTCGGTTGGATATTGCCAGAATCAAGAATGAGAAATCCAATCGAAAATCTACACTGTTATTCTTCTCTCTTCGGTTCCTGTTCCCAGAATAGCGCACCGGTTCCTGGGATTTCTTCTCTCCATCCGCCCGTATTTCACTGGCGATGGCGTATTCCGACAGTCCGAATTCCTCCGCCAGCTTTCGGATGTAGATATCCTGCTCCACCGGCGACAGACTTTCCAGCACCGGAACACACCGACGGATGTACTCTAGCACCTGCTGATCCGAAGAGAAATCAAACCCTCGCCGAAGAACCGATAACCGGAAATCGGTGGCCGGTACTGCATTCTGAATTAAATTCAAGAAGGCTTCTTTCCCGTTCTTCTGCACGAATTCGTCGGGGTCTTTACCATCGTTGATTTGAAGAATCCGTACATTGCAATCTGCTTTTCGGATAATATCAATTCCTCGCATGGCCGCATTAATACCCGCGCCATCCGCGTCATAAGAAAGCACCACATTTTTTGTGTATCGGCTGATGAGCCGTCCCTGATTCTCCGTCAGCGCCGTGCCCAGAGAAGCCACCACGTTGCGCACCCCGCTCTGATAGAGGGAAATGACATCCATATAGCCCTCCACCATCAGCACTTGATCCTCCGAAGAAATATCCTTCTTCGTGATATTCAGTGCATACAGGTTGTTTTTCTTCAGGAAGATATCGCTTTCCGAAGAATTCAGATACTTGGGTTTGATATCCCCCAGGGCCCGGCCGCCGAATCCGATTACCTTTCCCGATGTGTTAATAATTGGGAAAATCACCCGGTTCCGGAACTTGTCATAATACCCTTTCCGGCCCTGCTGAATCAGGCCCAGCTTCAGCATGTCCTGAGTGGACACCCCTTCTTCGGTTAGATAATCCAGAAGAGCGCTCCAGCTGTCCGGAGCGTAGCCTAGCCCGAATTTGACAATGGTCTCGTCCTTGATTCCCCGGTTCCGTATGTATGTATATCCCGGATTTCTCCCAGTGGTCAGGTTCCGGTAAAAGAATCTTGCCGCCTTCCGGTTAATCTCGTAATATTTGTTGTAATCAATCCGGGGACCCCGTTTCTCCTGGGGCATCCGGATTCCATAATCATCGCAGAGCTTCTCCACCGCCTCCATGAAGGATAGGTTGTTGTACTTCTCCACGAAACGAATGACGTCCCCTTTCTCGCCACAGCCGAAGCAGTGGTAGAATTGACGTTCCTCATTCACGTTAAAAGACGGTGTCTTCTCGCTATGGAAGGGACACAACCCCTTGTAACTGCTACCCGCCTTCTTAAGTTGAACCTCCCGGCCGATGACATCTACGATATTCACGCGATTCTTCAGTTCGTCGATAAAGTTACTATCCAGCGTCATCCACCTACCTTTCATCTACCATGTTGCTAACATGAAGGGATTAATGTTCGTTCCAGAACTTCGGCACGAATAAGTCCGAATAGAGGGACACAGCATATCGATCCGTCATTCCAGATATGTAATCCTTCACCGCCTCTTGGACTCCATCCTCTTGGGCAATTCGCTGATACTGTTCCGGCAGTTTCCCCTCATGTTCTAGAAAATAATCGTAGAGCTGGGTAATCACCACCTCCACTTTATTGAGATCCGCTTCCCGCTTCACCTCTGCGCTTTCGTAGACGTTCCGAAACATGAAGGTCCGAAGTTCGTCTAAGGCCTGTTGGAAAGGTTCACTTAGCTGAATTCGATCCTTTCCTTCGCTGGCGTGCACGATGTCGTCAATCAGATTGTTGATTCGATCCGAGTGACTTTGTCCCAGAACCTGGATATTTTCTTCTGGAAGCTCTTCCCCCCGAAGAACTCCGCTTCGAATCGCATCATCGATGTCGTGGTTAATGTAAGCAATGCGGTCGCTATACCGGACAATCTGTCCTTCCAGCGTCATGGGGAAATCCGGACCGCTGTGGTTCAAAATCCCATCCCGCACTTCCGCAGTCAGGTTAAGACCCCGCCGTTTCGGTGTGGATTCCAAGATATCCACCACTCGCAGGCTCTGCACCCGGTGTTTGAACCCTCCGAGATGAATTTGATTCAGCACCGCTTCTCCGTTATGACCGAAGGGCGTATGTCCCAAATCATGACCCAGCGCAATGGCTTCCGTTAAGTCCTCGTTATAGTTGAGAATTCTCGCGATGGTTCTGGCCACCTGAGCCACCTCCAGGGTGTGGGTCAGCCGGGTCCGGTAGTGGTCTCCTTCTGGGGCCAAAAATACCTGGGTTTTGTGCATCAGCCTCCGAAATGACTTGGAATGGATAATCCGATCCCGGTCTCGCTGGAAGGCGGTACGGTATTCGCATTTTTCTTCCGACTTTGTCCGACCTCTGGAACATCCAGACTTCGCCGCCCGTACGTCCAGGGTTTGATATTCCCGGTTCTCTATATCTTCTCGAAAGTTCATTTTAGCCCTTAATTCCGGTATGCCCGAATCCACCTTCGCCTCTGTCCGTATCTCCTAATTCCTGAACTAGTTCAATCTGCACCCGTTCATACTTTGCAATGACCAGCTGTGCAATCCGATCTCCATCTTGAATTTCGAAGGGTTCGTTTCCCCAGTTGATCAGTGGGACGCACAGCTCGCCTCGGTAATCCGAATCGATGGTGCCAATTCCGTTCACTAGACCGATGCCCTTCTTGATGGCAAGGCCGGATCTGGCCCGAACTTGCCCTTCGTAGCCTTCCGGTATTTCCACATAGATTCCGGTGGGAACCAGCTTGCGTTCCATGGGCATAAGAGTCATAGGTTCTTCCAAATACGCTCGAAGATCCATGCCGGAGGCGCCTTCTGTGGCATAGGAAGGTGCCTTTCCGCTTCTGGAAATTATTTTCATCTCCATATGCTTTCTTCCTTTCTGGTTATTATCTATCCGCTGCCTCAATCATATCCCGAACGGATACATCGTAGCCGTCCATATCGTAATCAAAGGCTTTCCGGAAATCGTACTCCGGCTTCTTTCCCAGGAAAGAGGCGGCGCTGATGTTATATCTGGCATCCCGCACGCAGATTTCCTCGCCGGTATTCACGTCCCGCACCGAAGGGGTAATCACATACCACTTGCGGAAATGATAGATGGCATCGGAAATGCTCTCTGGATCCTCGCATCCCGTTACCGAGCGACGCATGGTATCTGCCAAGAAGTACAGATCACTTTCCTCGTCGGGAATTCGATTCAGGAATTCATCGAAATAGGACTGGAGCAACATCTTGAAGTGATCCAAGTCCACCTCCCGAAGAAGGTCGTCCAGCAGATTTTGTTCAATCAGCTGATCCTCTTCTAGCAGTGAAGCCATGTTCTCATAATATGTAAATTCATCCGGTTCTGAAATATCCAGAACGCGATACAGTTCCATCTTATCCATTCTGTTCCTTTGCTTTCTCGTTTGTGCTATAATGACAAGGAATGACATATACCTCTTCTATAATATGTCAGTCATACATTATACCACAAGGAGAGTCAAAAATGAATAACAAAATTCAAAATCGTTCTGAAATTGATTCAACATACAAATGGGATATCGAGAAGATGTACCCAGAAGAGAAGAAGTGGGAGTCTGATCTGGCGGAAGCGCTGGAACTTTCCGGCAAATTCGCCGAAATGAAAGGTCATATCACCGATTCTGCAGATGCCCTGCTGGACGCACTGGTGCTTTATACGAAGGCCATCCGAAAAGCGGAGTATGCCTTCGTCTATTCTCGGATGAGACACGACGAAGATAACGGGAACTCTAAATACACGGGAATGAACAACAAAGCCATGTCCGTGCTGGCTCAGATTTCCGCCGAAACCGCCTTCCTCACGCCGGAGATTCTGAATTCCCAAGACGGATGCATCGAAAAGTTCCTGAAAGAGAAGCCGGAACTGGAAGAATACCGTTATATGCTGATGACTATTCTAAGGGGAAAAGAACACACCCTTTCTGCCGAGGAAGAACGAATCATCTCAGTTCTCAGCGAAGCTCTGGACGCGCCGGATGAAGCCTATACCATGCTCACCGATGCGGATATGGCATTCGGTACCGTAATCGATGGCAAGGGAAATGAAATTCCTTTGACCCACGGCAACTTCATTACTCTGATGGAATCGGAGGACCCTTCCGTAAGACAGTCCGCCTTCGAGACCCTCTACACGAAATACAAGGAGTTCAACAACACCATCTCCACCCTGTACAACTACAACGTGAAGAAAGATGTCTTGATGGCCAAGCTCCGCCGCTATCCTTCCGCTTTGAATGCCGCATTGGCACCAGAGAACATTCCGGACAGCGTCTATCACAACCTGATTCAGGCGGTGCACGAAGCCCTTCCGGCCATGCACAAGTACGTCTCCATCCGAAAGAAAGCCTTGGGCCTGGATAGCCTTCACATGTACGACGTCTACACACCGCTGGTATCTGTACCGGAGACTCACTATACCTTCCAGGAGGCGGTGGATATTGCTTGCGAAGCACTAAAGCCTCTCGGCGACGACTACGTGGCCACCCTCCGGAAAGGCATCCTGGAAGAACGCTGGGTAGATATCTTAGAGAACAAGGGAAAGACTTCTGGAGCCTATAGCTTTGGCGTCTACGACAGCGACCCCTACATTCTCATGAATTTCAAGGGCACCCTCAAGGACATCTTCACCCTGGTTCACGAAGGAGGCCATTCCATGCACTCCTGGTACACAAGAAGAACCCAGCCCTATATCTACGGCGAACACTCCATCTTCACCGCAGAGGTGGCCAGCACCGTCAACGAGACCTTGCTGATGCACTATCTCCTTGAGAACACCGAATCCGAAGAAATGCGCCGCTATCTCATCAACTTCTACATCGATGAGTTCAAGTCCACCCTCTTCCGTCAGACCATGTTCGCCGAGTTCGAGCTGAAAGCCCATCAGTTGGCCGAAGTTGGAGAACCCCTCACCGCAGAGAACCTGGATGCGGAGTACCAGAAGCTGAATGCCCAGTACTTCGGACCGGAAATGGATTCCGACGACTACATCCAGTATGAGTGGTCTCGGATTCCTCACTTCTTCCGTTCCTTCTACGTGTTCCAGTATGCAACGGGATACTCCGCCGCCAATGCACTGGCCAACCGAATTCTCACCGAGGGCGCACCGGCAGTGCAGGATTACCGCAAATTCCTAACCCTGGGAGACTCCATGGATCCAATTGACCTGCTGAAGATTGCCGGCGTGAATATGAGCACGGAAGAACCGGTTCGAAACGCTCTATCTACTTTTACCGAACTAGTGGACGAATTAGCGAAAGCCTTTGAATAACCATATGTTATAGGGAGATAATTGGGATGAAGAAATTAGATCGAAAGAAAGTCTACATCTACCAGAACGAAACGGCAGAGTCCAACCGGGCCTGCCAGGTACTGGTGGATGAGCTACTCAAAAGAGATTACGAAATTACCGACACTTACGACGAATCCGTAGGGCTGATTACCTGTATCGGCGGCGACGGCACTTTCCTCCGGTTGGTGCACGCTTGCAACTTCCCGTCCAGCCCCATCATCGGCATCAACACGGGACACCTGGGTTTCTTCCAGGAAATCATGACGGAAGACATCCCTGCCTTCATGGATTCCTACATGGCCCAGGACTACACCCTTCAGAACATCTGGCCCATTGATGCGGTCATTGATACAGCGGACGGAACCTACCAACTTCGGGGAGTGAATGAAATCGTCATCCGAGGGCCCCACACCCATCTGACCCACCTGGCCATCGAAATCGACCGGTCGCTAGTCCAGGAGTTCTACGGAGATGGACTTCTCATCTCCACCTCTGTGGGATCCACGGCTTACAACTACGCCCTGGGAGGTGCCATCATTCCCCCTCAGCTGGATGCCCTGCAGATTACGCCGATTGCACCCTCCAATACCAACGCATATCGATGCTTCCGTTCCAGCATCCTGTACCCAGCCTCCCTGTCCATGTCCCTGACCCCTACCAAAAGGTCTTCCACGGACACATTGGAAGTAGTGGTAGACGGATTCGATTACCTCTACGAAGATGTTCAAAAGATTACCGTGAACCGAGCCGGCGCTGGTCTCCACCTGATTCGGTTCCACGATTACAACTACTGGACCAAGCTCAAATCAAAACTACTATAGAAGGATTGAATATGTCGAATTACACACACATCGTTACTGGAGAAGAACAAGAAGAGAACCTTACCATCAATCAGATTCTGAGAAGGAATTTCAAGTTCTCCAGCCGTTTCAAGACGAAAATCAAATACCAGAAGTTGGTGGATCTGAACGGCGTGCAGTCCCCGGGATTTCTGCGCCCGGTAAAAGGAGATGTCATTACCGTTCGCCTTCCCGAGGAAACCAGCGATTTCCCGCCAGAGGATATCCCCATCACCCCGCTGTATGAGGATGAGGATATTCTTATCATCGACAAGCAGCCGGGAATTACGGTGCACCCCACCAAGGGGCATCCCGACCACACGCTGGCCAACGGCATCATGAAGTACATGGCGGATACAAACCAGTCCTTCAAAATCCGCTTTGCCAACCGCCTGGATATGGACACCAGCGGCATTGTCATCGTAGCCAAGAACGCCAACTCCCAGAACGACATCTCCCACCAGATGCGGAATCAGACCACTACGAAGAAATACCGCGCGGTGGTATCTGGATGCGTGGAGCCGGAAGAATTCACCATTCACCTTCCCATCGGACGACCGGACCTGGAATCCATCCAGCGCTGCGTCCTGGATATCGATGCAGAAGATGCAAAGGATGCCATTACGGATGTTCGCGTGCTAAAGCACTACGGCACCGCCTATACTCTGGTGGAATTAACCCTTCGCACAGGACGGACTCACCAGATTCGGGTCCACCTTTCCCACATCGGTCATCCCATTCTGGGAGATGAACTGTATGGCGGAGACACCAGGCTCATACAGCGGCAAGCGCTTCACTCCTGTGAGCTTCGATTCAACCATCCAATGACGGGAGAACCTCTGGATATTCGCTCAGAGCTTCCGGAGGATATCCGGAAGTGTATTCGTGCCATTGAGGCGGAGACCAAAGAAATTTAATCTTATACTACGAAAACGACAGGAAGCATCGCTACTATCCTGCCGTTTTCTACTATTCTACATTATTTTCCCAAATTGCTTTTGATATAATCATATACTCTGTTAGAAGATTTTCCATCGCAATAGGTGAGATATTTTTCACGGAAGATCCTTGAGTTTGTATAATCGTAATGTTCAATAGCCCGGATTTTAGCGATGAGGTCTTCTTCAGATTGTACTTCTACACCTGGAATGATATCTTCGTAATCAAAATAGGTTGTCTTCTTTGAAATGGCATTTTTATCGCTACTAGTAATGAAGACCGGCTTATCTATTAAGGTTGCTTCAAATAGAGCATCCCGATAATCGCCAATTACGATGTCTGCTGCTGCAATGGCCTCTCGGAGATACATTTTTTTCGTAACATTTACTGCAAAACCCGGAATCTCTACAATGTTACTGCTGTCTTTGGCCTTCGGTGAAAGGTTCATGATAACGAAATATTCGTCTCCTAGCGCTTCTTGCAATACGGAGAGGTCCAGAAATTCCATGTATTTACTCTCTTTAGAGCGATATCTGAAATAAGGCATATAAAAGATAATCTTTTTATCTCTAGCCTTAGGTTCAGCAGTAAATACAAGTTCTCTTGCTTTGCTACATGCATTGGCATCAAAATACAAATCAGTCTGACAACATCCTTTCAAAGAGAAATCTACAGAACTATCGAGACTATAGTGTTCTTTGAAAACAGGAATCATAGATTCGGATGGTACCTGCATCATGTTGATTTTTCTTTCACGTCTGAAGTCAGCAAGTATCTGTCGATGCTTCAATTTAAACTTATTCTGGCTAAGGAAGTTAAATGCTGCCTCGCCTAATTGAATGACTTTGGTTTCCGGGCGAACACGCAGGTAAGCAATCTCGCCTAGGTTCTGTGCAACAATGATATACGAAGCCTGACTCATTGTTTTTGCCGCTTGCTCCATGTCAAAAGTTGCACTGCCAAAGGAAATAAGCTGGGTGTTAATGCCGCTGTCTTCAATAAGAAGATTATATAGTTTACGGAAAACAGTTTTCTTAACAAGGTTTCCTTTTCCACAAATTACAACAGTATTGCCTGTTTGGGTGGCTTGGGCATAGGCTTCATATCTTTCTGCTAATACCTGAGCAAAAGTATTCTCTTCGTGATATTGCTTTTGATACTCCTGATTATTTCCAATTTCTTCTTTTGTCAGAATACCTCCAGAGTTAAGTGGCTCTCCCGGCAGAATTTGATAGAGTTCTCTATATTTTTTCTGTACCAACTCGTTACTTCTCGCTACAGACATTGGTATATTATGCGTAAGTTGGCCACGCTTTGTTCCTTCTTCAAAACTTTGCAAGTCTTTCATCGTAAAAGTTTTTGCAAACTCGCGTTTTTGACCATAAAGATCTACAGAATCTACCAATGGCGCGACGATATCTAGGAACATCTCATTTGTCTGATTATTCGCATAGTAAGATAAAGAAAAGTCAAACAGTTCTCTTCTTAAGGATGCACGGTCGACAAAATCACAGTCGAGATAATCTTCTGTAAATGTTGGAAGACAATCCTCCATCGCCTGTAATAGGACTTCATCGCAATCGATAGGTACAAGATTCGGCTCGTAACGGTTCCCTTCTAAATGGTAGCTTTCAACACTCTTATAATTTAGATTTGCGAAGATTGCTTCTACAAAAATCTGTGAAGTATGATTTGATGTGAAGTTATATCTTACGCTATGTCCCTGTGTGGGAAGAATTGTTCTGGCATAATAGAAAGATATATCTTCTTCTTTTCCCGTGATATGGTTCCACAAGCGGACAAAACAATCCTGAGTATATCCGCGTCCCCAGTATTCGATTATGGAAAATTGTTCATCCTGTGCGATTTCCTGTTTGAGATATCCACACACTGAAACCCGTCCGTTTTTTGCAAGATCAAGTACATACTTACGATAAGCATCGGACTGTTTGAAAATTTCGGCCAGTTGAAGAATGTATTCTCTATCAAAAATTGTTTCTTGATTGAGTGCCTGAAGTTCAGGGAACATTTTTCTGAACGTTGTCTCGTCCATTCCAAGGGCACGGAGTAATTTGTTAAAGGTATCCACGCCGCTAAAGTTCCCAAAGCTGCCCCAGAATTCTTCATCTATTTCGTTAATAAAAGATGGAACACGCCATGTTCTCCTGGAAGCGTAGATATATTTTGTTTTGAGAACCAGGTTTTCCTTTCTCACAATGGCATCGGCAATTCTTTTTAGATGATAACCATCGCGAGAAATGAAATACACCGTTTGATCACCGCGCTTTACTGCTTCATGAATCGCCCAGTCTATATATGGTACCATATATAGAGAAATGTATTCATAGGCAAACTGTTCACGAATCTGATCATGGGTCTGACGAAATCTTGCCATATTACCTGCAATGAGGTAAGCATCGTAAGTTCCAAGCTGTTTAACGAGATCTGATTCATATTCATTGAATGTTATCGGAGTTACAGGTTTCGTGATAATGCCCAGCTTTCTGGCCATCTTTTGATCGGCAACAGGGTTATCTCCCGTATGAATCCAGCGATCGAAATCATAGGCAGCACCAAAGTCTTTATATACTTCCAAATAAAGCATCGAGGTTGTCTTTTGCCATCCCCGTTCACTGGATAGATATATAGGAAGCTCGGCTAATTCCGAACTTACCTTCGCCAGCATCCTCTGAATAAATTCTTTGGGAAGATACATATCGCTTATAAGGACAACGGTTTCCCCAGAATGACACAGGTTTAAGCATCTTTTAACATTTTCTGTAACCGGAATTGCATTTTCGAGCTCTGCTTCTAATTCCCACTGTTTAAGTAATTCTACCTGTTCATCGTTAAGATCATAAAGTTCCCCCATTCGCTCAAAAATTTCATAAAATTGTATTTCTTTACGAAGAGCGCGTCGCGTATCCTGTGTTTTTGCATAGTATTCACGGGCGTTGCTTTCACAGTTTTGACGAAGTTCCGGATACCGGTCAATCAGATGAATTGGAAAATGCAAATCCGAACGTCTCATCTTTTCCTTTACATAGTAGAAGATGCCTTCAGGTGCTACAACTTTCCTGCTAATCAGTGTATCAAAGATATCAAAACTGTAAAGATTCTTCCGAACTCTATCAATCGGTGTGAATTTCAGCGTCTGGTTTACCATGTTTTCCAGAGAATCTTTATCAGAGTATGCCCAAAACCGTTCATGAATCGGCTTAAGAATCTCTTTGGGAACCTCTGTGGAAGAATAGTTCGCCATAGCGGAAAGAAGTTCATCGAAAGACGTACATTTGATTCCCGCAGTAATCTCATCATATGGATCGGTCAGATTTTGTTTATAATCTTCGAAATCATAAACATACCGAATATAGTGTGTTACTCCGGCATCCAGCATATCGGTAAAGATTGAAGAATAGTCCACAATACCGAGATCCACTTTATCAATAATTTCGTAAAAGTCGTCTTTATTATCCCAGAAATACAAATAAGGACAGTCTTTATAAGTTTCTTTTGCTAACAGATATTGTGAATCATCTTCCATAATTGGATGCATTTTGAATACCATAAGATAGCGATACTTCTTACAGGCATCCACTAAGCGATCAAGATCTGGAAAAGCCGTGGTGAAAATACTATCCTTACTGTCCTTACGGAAAGTAGGGGCATAGACAGCCAATCTGGTATCCGGAGGTAATCCCTTCTTCGCCAAGATGTCATGATCAAACGTCTCGATACGATCAAAGTGCTTCTGGTATACACAACGTGGGTATCCACCTTTTACAATCTTATCCGAATCAATTCCGCACATTTTTTCAAAATTTTTTTGCGTAATCGGTGAAGTAGCCAAGAAAAGCTGACGATCTCTGTAAAAAGAATTGTTTGTAATATATTTTTTTGCCAAAGTAACGGCCAGAAGCCCCTCTGTAAGATCACGTTCAACCTGTTTACCGCCAATGCCATGATAAAGATTCAAATATTTGGCATCTTTTAGGGCAGCAGGAAGAAAATTTTTAGCCTGCTCCGCTACAAGAACTCCCGTACGAGCCAGAGCTTCCTGTCCTTCTAGGGTGTCTTCGCAATAAGCTTTATATCCAAGATTGCGAACGAACTCCATTGTCTCTTCGCTTTTGCAAAGCCAATATGCCGTAATATCGTTTCTATATTTATTAATGTAAATAAATAAATATTTAGGATTTCCACGAAAATCATCACTGGTTTGTCCAGCACAAAATGCCCATACTTTGTTTCTATCTTTTTCTGTTATGGGAAATTTATGAACAGAGTGTTCTGTATCCATTTTGCGGCGATGTGAAATTTTCTTAGATGAAAAAAACTTTGCCTTTAAACTCATACTTATATTACCTTTCTTCTAAAGCAATTATAACTATTTAAATTATAGCGTTATTTGTTTTTCTTTTCAAGTGTAGTTATTGTAATGGTATGCTAAACTTGTGGTTCACTTCTATTCCTCTCCAATTTTCCGGAAGAACTCTTCCCCGTGATACGGAAATTTTCCGAAGTCACCGAAGCGAATCAGTTCGTAGAAGACGGTCTGGCCCATGTAGTAGTTCCCCATGGCCATGAAATACGGAACCTGCAATAGATAGAACAAAAGCATGCCGGATAAGCCATGCACGTTCACCGCGCCATATGCCACCAATAGATAGGATGGCATGTAGCTCAGAAGAATCAAGAACACATAACTGATGTCCAAGCGGAACAGACTCATCTTGTTCCCCTTCATAATACGGCGGCTCTCCCGAAGGCTTTCAATAACCCCTAGTTTCTGATCGCTTTCCAAGAAGACGTAATAGGCCTGCCGATAGGAATAGAACAAGTAGATTCCTGGAATCAGGAAGAACATGGAGCCTAGCGCAATCAAAATATAGCGCACCAGAAAAATCAGCGTGGCTTTGACATAGTATCCGAAGCCATCGAATACCACACGCGGAATCAACACCCGGTCGCGAAGGGCAATCATGGTATAGAACGTGCGTCCCAATTCGAAGGCTCCACTCATTAGAAGCATGTACAGAATCAGAAGCACCGGAATCTGGGGCATGGATACGGATGCTTCTTTCATAGAAGCCTGCACATCGGCCGGAAGCTGTGCCATGGAAAGATTGATGTATCCCGTTGGAAAAAAATAATTCACAATATTGATTGTTACCTCTGTAAAGAGGTAATATATAAATATACCGATGGAATACAGCATCCAGCATCCGTTCAGATTCAGGGATGCGGCTTGCCGAATTCGCAGGGGGTTCATTGAGATTCTGAAGTATTTACTGCTTTCGCTCATTCAATAATCCTTTCTTCATACGATAGACTAACCGTTATTTTATAACATTCACAATACAATTTCAAGGAGCTTGCTATGAGAGATTACTGTCTGATTCTACTTTCGTATATGGAATGCGTGGACCGGAACATGGCCCAGGAGATTGCCGAGAGGGCCGATTACATTATCGCTGCGGACGGCGGCCAGAACCGTGCCCGGGAGTTCGGCCTGCAACCGGACTGCGTCATCGGAGATTTTGACTCCACCACATTGGATGAGGATTTCGACTGCATCTATATCACCTACCCAGCGGAGAAGGATATCACCGACACGGAAGCAGCCCTTTCCCATGCCATTGAGAAGGGGTACAGCCAGGTGGTCCTGTTGGGCGGAATGGGTGGCCGTCTGGACCACACCCTGGGCAACATCGGTCTTCTAGACAAGTATTACGATTTGTTTCAGCGCATCGTTTGTATTGATGGCAAGAACAAGATGGAACTTCTGCGAAATTCGGAACGGATACTGACCAAAGATCCTCGTTACAAGTACTTCGGCATCATTTCCCTGGATGCCGACGCCCGGGGAGTGGATATTGAAGGGGCAAAGTACGAGGTGCACGACATCACATTGAAACGCGCTTCCACCCTGGGAGTCAGCAATGAATTTGCCGACGACCATGTAACCCTTCGAGTTCGCAAGGGAACCCTTCTCATCGTATATTCCGGGGATCGGTAATGCACACAAATGTTTTCTTCATCGAGAAGTTGCTCTATACTAATCCAGGCGGACGCATCCTTTCCAATGCGTCCGCCTGTTATTTTAATTCTATAAGAAATTATTCCTCACGGATGGATGCACCGCACTTCTTCTGAAGCGCCTTGGTGATGGCATTCATCTTCTTATCAATCTGCTTCGAAGTCATGGTACTGTCGTCGTTACCAATCCATACGCGGAATACCAGGGACTTCTTTCCTGCTGGAATCTGCTTGCCGCGGTACTCTTCGATGAATTCGTACTTCTTCACCATATGTCTTACGGCTTCTTCCACATCGTGCCAGTGCATGGACTCATCAACCAGAATGGACAAATCCTCCTCTACCAGCGGATACTGTGGCAGGTGCTCGAAGGTATTGGATCTGGAGTTCAGCGGAATCATATCGTCGAAGCACAGCTCGAAGTACGCAATCTGGGTTCTGCTGATGCCGGCAGCATTCATGGCCTGTACGGAAATCAGACCGATGGATCCGATATTCTTTCCCTGATGATATACGTTCAGGTATACCTTGTCATCCGACCAGGATGGCTTCTCCTTCTGCTTGAAGGTCAGACCTTCCATGTGGCAGAAGCGAGGCATATCCTCCAGAACGCCCTTTACCTCAAAGAAATTCTTCTTTGCATCCTTTCCTACAACGATACCAGACAGAAGCTTCTTGTGAACTGGCAAGGTTTCCTCCTGGCAGGATTCGTGATATTCACCCTGATGGAATGTCTGAGCCACTTCGAATACCTTGAACTCATCGTAGTATCTCAGATTCTTTACAGCGGCCTCCAGCATACCTGGAATCAAGGACTGACGAAGGGTGGCTAGTTCTGGTGCTGGCGGTGTTGCCAGACGAATGGCCTGGGTGGTGTCAATCTTTGCTGCCTGGATGTACTTCTCGTCAATCCATGGGTAGGTGAAGATTTCGTTGAATCCACAACGGAATGCCAGGTATTCTCTAATCTTCCGATCCAGCTGAGCCTTCGGCTGACGAACAGCGTGTTCGAAGTTCACCGGCAGCGGCTTCATCTCGAAGTTCTCATAGCAGTATACTCTCGCAATATCTCCCAGTACATCATCCTTCACGCTAACATCACCGGTGGAGCGGTATGTCGGAACGATGCAGTGGTAGGTGCCATTCTCGAAGGTCACGTCATAGCCCAGACGAGTCAAGATGTCCATAATCTCTTCCTGTGGAAGCACCTTACCCAGACGAACATCTAAGAAGTCCTGGGTGACGTCAATGACATTGCGCGGTGTTGGCTTCGGATTTCTGTCGCCAAATGCTACAATTTTGCTTTCCGGGAAAATCTCGCGGAACAGCATAGCTGCCATGGCAATACCCTGATCCACGCGCTGGGTGTCCAATCCCTTCTCGTAGCGGATGGACGCGTCCGTCTTCTCATCGAAGCGCTTTCCCGTCTTTCGAATGGTTCCGGCGGTAAAAGTAGCAACCTCGATAACAACGCCGGTGGTTTCCGGAAGAATGGAATCCTTAATACCACCGCGAATTCCGGCCAATGCCATTGGAGAATTCTCATCACAGATAACCAGATCGTCTTCTGTCAAGTCCAGTAGAGCTCTGTCCAGAAGCACCAGCTTCTCGTCCTTCTTCGCATTCCGAACGATAATGTGAGATCCATCCACATGAGTGCGGTCGAAGCCGTGGGTTGGCTGTCCAACCGACATCATGATGTAGTTGGTAATATCAACAATGGCATTGATTGGACGCATGCCTCCGTTGATGATTGCGGTCTGCATCCACATTGGGGATGGCTTGTCGTATACATTTTCAATTTCGATTGCCGCATATCTCGGGCACTTATCCTCGGCCTGAACGTCAATCTTGTATTCCGGTAAATTCTCCGGCAGACCCGCTTCTGGCAGTGGCTTTAGCGGGCACTTATAGATGGCTGCCAGCTCTCTGGCGATGCCATAATGTCCCCACAGGTCCGGACGATTGGTCAAGGACTTGTTGTCGATGTCGAAAACCACATCGTTCATGCCGATGACATCGGCGATGTTCTGACCTACTTCACAATCCACATCGCTGAGATCCACAATCATGTGTTCATCTTCCAGCGGGAAGTAGGATTCCAGGTAGACTTCAGTGGCACCGCAAATCATTCCATAAGATGGTACGCCACGGAGCTTGGATTCTTTAATTTTGACCAGAGAATCCTCTCCATGCCAGAACACCTCGGCGCCTGGCTTGGAAACAACCACCTTCTCACCTTCGTACAGGTTCGAACCTCCGCATACAATCTGCTTTGGCTCGTCTTCTCCGCATTCTACGATGCAGACCCGGAGCTGATCGGCATTTGGATGATCCTGTACTTCCAGAATCTTACCTACAACGATATCATGGAATTTCTCGGAAGTGTCGATGACATCTTCTACTTCCACGGTTCTCATGGTGAGATCGAATGAAATCTGCTTCGGTGTCAGATCCGTTGGCAGATCAACATATCTTTTTACCCAATTTAATGATACTTTCATGCTAATTTCCTCCCTTTCCTACTTGAACTGCTCAAAGAATCTGAGATCGGTGCTGTGGAAGAAACGAACATCATCGATACCATATCTCATCATAACGAAACGGTCTAAACCGATATTGGTGTAGAATCCGGTGTACACATCCGGATCCAGCCCAGCAGCTCTCACTACATTCGGGTTGATAACACCACCTGGCGCTACTTCAATCCATCCGTTCTGGTTGCAGACTCTGCAGCCCTTGCCGTGGCACACCTGGCACTCCATATCGATTTCGTATCCCGGTTCCGTGAACGGGAAGAAGCCTTCACGCATGCGGACGTTCACCTTACGACCAAATACCTTCTCCAGAAGTGCCTGAATCATAACCTTACCGGAGGAGAAGGATAAATCCTTGTCCACAATTAGTGCCTCGTACTGATAGAAAGCTCTCTCGTGACGGGCATCGGTGTTCTCATTACGGTATACACGGCCTGGGTATACGAAACGAGCCGGCGCACCGTGCTCCTTGAGATAACGAACGGATCCACCGGTCAGGTGCGGTCTCAGGCACAGTCTCTCTGCCCCCTGCTTGTCCTCCGTTCCCTCAATCCAGTAGGTGTCCATGGACTGTCTTGCCGGGTGATCCGGTGGGAAATTCAAATTGTCAAAGGCGTACAGCTCACTGCTGATATCGTCTTCACTAAATATTTCAAAGCCCAAGGAGAGAAAGGCATCATTAAGGTCATACTGCATCTGTGTAATCGGATGGAGTGCACCCTGACCCACACGGGTTCCCGGAAGTGTCAGGTCAATTTCCTCGTCAAGCGCACTCTGATTCTCAACGATTTCATCTTCTCTTTCTTTGATTTTCTCGGCGAAATGATTCTTAATCTCATTCGCTCTCATTCCAACGGTCTTGCGCATCTCCGGCTCCAATGAACCGAGGCTCTTCAGAACTGCGGTCAGTTCTCCCTTCTTTCCGGTGAGTTCTCTCCGGACAGCCTGAAGCTGATCGAGACTTTCGGTCTCTTTGATTTTCTTCAGACCTAACTCTTTAATTGATTCTAGTCTTTCTAGCATGACTGATTCCCTCCTTGTAGTCTGCTTAATATATACTCTCATGTATTTTATCACTACAAATTGTTTAAATCAACAATTTCAGACGATAAAAGAAGCCGGTGCATCTAAAAATGCACCGGCTTCGGTTCATCTAACGTATCCGATTTCAATTAGAACAGGATTCCCCCATACTGTACGAACAGTGGAGCGAATACCAGAGATACGATGGTCATCAGCTTGATCAGGATGTTGATGGATGGACCGGATGTATCCTTGAACGGGTCACCTACGGTATCACCAACGACAGCAGCCTTGTGAGTCTCGCTGCCCTTTCCGCCGTATACACCGCTTTCGATGTACTTCTTCGCATTATCCCAAGCACCACCTGCATTGGCCATCATGATAGCCAGCAGAACACCAGATGCCAGCGCACCTGCCAGCAGTCCACCCAGGGACTCGGTTCCCAGAAGCAGTCCTACTGCAACCGGAGCAACAATTGCCAGGATTCCCGGAGCAACCATTTCGTGCAGGGCAGCGGATGTGGAGATATCTACGCAGCGTGCGTAATTCGGCTTGGAAGTTCCTTCCATGATTCCCTTGTCCTCACGGAACTGTCTTCTTACCTCTTCAATCATCTGATTTGCAGCCTTACCCACGGAGCTCATGGTCATTGCGGAGAATGCAAACGGAAGCATTGCACCGATGAAGAGGCCTACGATTACCATTGGATCCAGTAAGCTGATCTGCGTCAGCTTTGCAGTGGTTGCGAAGGATGCGAACAGTGCCAGCGCAGTCAATGCTGCAGAACCAATCGCAAATCCCTTACCAATAGCGGCAGTGGTGTTACCTACAGAATCCAGCGTATCGGTGATGTTACGAACATCTTCCGGAAGCTCGGACATTTCTGCGATACCACCCGCGTTATCGGAAACCGGACCATAAGCATCTACAGCAACGGTCATTCCGGTGGTGGACAGCATACCTACTGCAGCCAGTGCGATACCGTACAGGCCTGCAAAGTTATATGCAACAATAATGCCAACAGCAATGAAGAGAATCGGCCAGATTGTGGACATCATTCCAACGGACAGTCCGGAAATGATGGTGGTAGCAGAACCAGTCTGAGACTGCTCTGCAATGCTCTTAACGAACTTGTGGGCATCGGATGTATAAATCTCTGTCAACTGGCCGATGATAATACCTACCAGCAGGCCGGCAATAATTGCCCATGCGTAGTTCAGAGAACCCAGCATGTTCTTGCTGAGAAGAACAGCAGCAATAATCACGATGACACCGCTGACATAAGTACCCATATTCAGGGACTTTGCTGGGTTCACGTTATCGTTACCACGAACGGCAAGAATGCCCAGAATAGAAGCAATCAGACCTACGGCTGCAATCAGCATTGGGAACAGTGCTGCAGTTGTTTCATTGAAAGTAGACATCTCGCCGGACTCGTTAACGGCAACAGCTGCCAGAGTCACTGCGGAAATGATGGATCCAACATAGGATTCAAACAGGTCGGAACCCATTCCGGCAACGTCACCTACGTTGTCACCTACGTTATCGGCGATAACAGCAGGGTTTCTCGGGTCATCCTCTGGAATTCCAGCCTCAACCTTACCAACCAGGTCCGCACCAACGTCCGCAGCCTTGGTATAGATACCACCGCCTACACGGCCGAACAGCGCCATGGAAGATGCACCCAGACCAAAGCTGGTTACGCATTCCTGAATGGTCGCCATGTCCAGTGTAACGAACACGATTCCCAGGCCCAGAAGACCCAGTCCCGATACGCACAGTCCCATAACCGCACCAGAGCGGAATGCAACCTGCAGCGCACGAGGCATTCCGTGTGTCATTGCAGCATTGGCTGTACGAACGTTACCCTTGGTAGCAACATTCATTCCAAAGTATCCTGCCAGTACGGACAGAAGTGCACCGCATACATACAGCACACCGGATGTCCAGTTGATGCAGAATCCAATGATGATGAACAGAGCCACAATAACGATAACCATCGTTCTGTACTCTCTCTTGAGGAATGCCATGGCACCCTCGTGAATAAATCCGGCTATTTCTTTCATCCTGTCGTTGCCGGCATCTGCTTTGCTTACCCAAGATGTCAGGCAGAAAGCAACCAGAAGACCGATAATGGCGCAGACAGGTGCAACCCATAAATTCATAGCCTAAAACCTCCTTATAAATAATTTATAGTAATTTAAAAATAAACAAATATTATGAGGCACCCAAAAGTGCCTCAACGCTTACACAATTATGAACAATGTGAAAGAGTTCCTTCGGAATCGATTAGTTGAAGAACGTAACAATTGCCAGCGAAACGATGATGTAAATCACTGCCAGCACAACCGTAATTCTTGCCAGAATGGAATCATATCCTCTGCTCTTTCTCTTTCCGAACAGCTGCTCTGCACCACCGGCAATGGAACCGGACAAACCAGAACTGTTACTGGACTGAAGCAGAATTGCAACCATCATCAGAATGCTCACGATTAGAAGAATTGCCATAAGCACTGTATGCATATTTATAACCCCCCTCTATAACTAGGACTCTTGTGTAAAAATTCACTCATGTATACTACCATTTAATTAAAATAATGTCAACATCCATATTACTCGACCGTTGATATTTCAATGCTTTGCGGTTTCATGAAGTTGTTTTGTGCGATAAATCCGTTTATTTAAATTGTTTCTGATAACAATTATTTTTGATTTTCTTTGTCTTTTAGCAACATGTTTTTATTTTTATACACTTGCAGTCTGCACAAAAGCAAAGCAGAAAAGGCTTATGCCTTCCCTGCTCCGCAAGAAAAATTACATCAGAATGTCTGTTTCCACCGTATCATCGAATCCGTGTTCCTTCAGTGCACGGATAATCTTCTGTTTGTGTTCAGTGCCGAATGCTTCGATGGTCAGCTTCAGCTCTACCTTGTGGTTTCTGTCCACGCTGACGAACTGGTTGTGCTCCAGCTTAACCACATTACCCTGAGCATCTGCAATGGTCTGGGCTACACGAACCAGTTCACCTGGCTTATCCGGAAGCATTACCGAAACCGTGAAGATTCTGTCTCTCATGATAAGACCGTTTTGGATAATATTGGAAATGGTGATGATATCCGTATTTCCACCGCTAAGGATGGATACTACTTTCTTTCCCTTGAAGTCCAGATGTTTCAGGGCTGCCACCGTTAGAAGTCCGGAGTTCTCCACCACCATCTTGTGGTTCTCCACCATATCCAAGAAAGCTACGACTAACTCATCATCCTCAACCGTAATGATTTCGTCAATGTTCTTCTGAAGATACGGGAAAATTTTCTCTCCCGGTGTCTTAACCGCTGTACCATCTGCAATGGTCTGAACGTGATCCATGGTGGTGACTTTACCAGCCTCAAAGGAGCGCTGCAGGGAGTTGGCCCCTGCCGGTTCCACGGCGATAATCTTGATATTTGGCTTCAGCATCTTTGCCAGGGTGGAAACACCTGTGGCCAACCCGCCGCCTCCTACTGGAATCAGAATAGCATCTACCAGCGGAAGCTCTTTGATGATTTCCATTGCAATGGTACCCTGACCTGTTGCCACGGTAAAATCATCGAATGGATGAATGAAGGTCATTCCCTTCTCTTCGGCTAATTTCATCGCATAGGCCGCCGCCTCATCGTACACGTTTCCGTACAGAACCACTTCCGCACCATAACTCTCCGTGCGGTTTACCTTAATCAGGGGTGTGGTGGTGGGCATAACGATGGTGGCTTTGCAGCCATAGGCCTTTGCCGCATAGGCAACGCCCTGGGCGTGGTTTCCAGCAGATGCAGCAACCAGACCTCTGCTTCTTTCCTCATCGGTCAGGGTGCTAATCTTGAAATACGCACCACGAATCTTATATGCCCCTGTCAGCTGCATATTCTCTGGCTTGAGATATACTTTGTTGCCGCACATCTCCGAAAAGTAATCGCTGTACATCAGGTTCGTCGGTCGTACAACCCTCTGCACAACCTCCGTTGCTTTCTCAAAATCCTTTAACTCTAGCATGTAGTCCTCCCTAGATTTCCATTACCGCACCCTTCGCGGAAGGTCCTACCAGCTTCGCATATCTTGCCAGCCATCCACTGGTTACCTTCGGTTCCGGTGCTGTCCATTTCGCTTTACGTTCTGCCAATTCCTCATCGGATACTTTAACGTTAATCCGATATTCCGGAATGTTAATTTCGATAATATCGCCTTCTTCAATCAGGCCGATATTGCCGCCGGCAGCCGCTTCCGGACAAACGTGTCCGATGGAGGCGCCTCTGCTGGCACCACTGAATCTTCCATCGGTAATCAGGGCAACCGTCTTGTCCAGCTTCATGCCGGCAAGTGCACTGGTTGGATTCAGCATCTCTCTCATGCCTGGACCACCCTTCGGGCCTTCGTAACGAATGACTACCACATCACCATCGCGGATGTCGCCGTTGTAAATCGCCTGAATGGCTTCATCTTCACTATCAAAGACTCTGGCCGGGCCGGTGTGTGTCAGCATTTCCGGTGCTACCGCACTTCTTTTCACAACTGCACCTTCCTGCGCAATGTTACCGAACAGGATGGCCAAGCCGCCGGTTTCGCTGTACGGATTGTCAATGCTACGGATTGCACCGTTGTCCAGAATCTTCTTTCCTTCGATATTCTCCCCAACGGTATGTCCGTTGGCGCAGATTGCGGTCTTGTCAATCAATCCCTTCTTATCCAGCTCTGCCAGAACCGCCTGGATGCCTCCTGCGTTATTCAGGTCGTGCATGTGAGTACCACCAGCTGGTGCCAAATGGCACAGGTTCGGAGTGATAGAGCTGATTTCGTTGAACATGTTCAAATCCACCGGAACCCCTGCCTCATTGGCGATGGCCAGCAAATGGAGAACGGTGTTAGAGGAACATCCCAGAGCCATATCGCAGGTCAGTGCGTTGCGAACGGACTTTGCAGTGATGATGTCTCTCGGCTTGATGTCTTTCTCCACCAGGTCCATGATAGCCATGCCAGCGTGCTTTGCCAGCATGATACGGCGGCTGGATACCGCTGGAATGGTTCCATTTCCAGGCAGGCCCATGCCGATTGCTTCGCAAAGGCAGTTCATGCTGTTAGCAGTATACATACCGGAACAGGAACCACAGCCTGGGCACACGTTCTCTTCGAAAGCCCGCAGACCTTCATCGTCAATCAAGCCGGCCTTGCGAGATCCCACTGCCTCAAACATCTTGGAAAGAGAGGTCTCCTCGCCGTTCACCAGTCCACTCATCATCGGTCCGCCAGAGCATACGATGGACGGGATATTAATGCGGCAAGCAGCCATTACCATACCTGGAACAATCTTATCGCAGTTCGGTACCAGAACCAGTCCATCGAACTGATGGGCCTTCGCCATGGTTTCTACGCTGTCGGCAATCAACTCTCTGCTCGGCAGAGAATACTTCATACCCTCGTGTCCCATGGCGATTCCATCGCAAACGCCAATGGCTGGAACCATAATCGGAGTTCCTCCCGCCATCCTGACACCTGCTTTTACCGCTTCTGTAATCTTGTCCAGGTGCATATGGCCTGGAACAATTTCGCTGTGGGCCGAGACCACGCCAATCAGCGGACGGTCCAGTTCTTCTTTGGTATAACCCATCGCGTAGAAAAGGCTCCGCATCGGCGCCTTCTCTACTCCCTGGGTGACGTTATCACTTATTCTTGACATTCTTCTTTGAATCTCCTTTGAATTTCTCTTACTGTTGTTTAATTCAATCCCTCAATTCCGGTAATTCCGGTACGGCACACATCGGTTATGTTGTAGTCTTCCATAACTTCCATAAAGCCGTTAATCTTCGACGGAGTTCCGGTCATCTCAATGACCAGACTGTGTTTCGAAAGATCGATAATCTTCCCACGGAAGATATCCACGATTTCTTTCACCGAGCTTCTCTGTTCCGGCTCACATTCGATTCTCATCAGAACCAGTTCTCGGTACAAGCTGTTCTCCCGGCTCAGCACGATGACTTCTTCCACCACTTCCAGCTTTTCCGTCTGGGTGATAATCTGCTGCATGGATTGTTCCGTCGCGCTGAACATAATGGTGATTCTAGACAGCTTTGGATTGTTCGTTGGCGATACGGTTAGCGAATCGATGTTGAATCCTCTCCGACCGAACATGCTAATAACACGAGTCAAAACGTTGGCCTGGTTCTTCACGAGGACGCTTACAATTTCTTGTTTCAATGGTTTATACATGTCGTCCTCCTATCCGATAATCATATCATCCACGCTCTTGCCACCCGGAATCATTGGGAGCACGCGCTCATCCTGAGAAATAACGCATTCAATCCATACCGGACCGTCTTCCTCCAGTGCTTTGCTAAAAGCATCCTGGAATTCTTCCGGCGTCGTTGCCCGGAATCCCTTAATGTTGAATCCCTCTGCAACTTTGACGTAATCTACCTTGCGGTTCGGAGTGGTGTTAGAATACCGCTCACCATAGAAGATGGTCTGCCACTGGTATACCATTCCGAGAACAGAGTTGTTCAGAATTACTGTGATGATTGGCAGGTGCTGCGTCTCTGCCGTAACCACTTCGTTCAGATTCATCTGGAAGGAGGCATCGCCGGTAATATGAATCACGCGGTTCTTCGGACGACCAATCTTCGAACCGATAGCAGCGCCGTAACCGAATCCCATGGTTCCCAGTCCACCGCTGGTAATGAACTTGTGGGGCTTGCGATGATGGAGATACTGTGCCGCCCACATCTGATGCTGTCCCACATCTGTAACGTAAATCGCCTCATCATCGACAGAATCTGAAATCACATTCATAATGTCCTTCGGGTGAAGTGGACAACCCGTTGCCTTGACATAAGGAGCTTTGGCCTTCCAAGATACAGTCCGTTCTCTCCACTCCGGATGGGTGTTCTCTTCGATGAACGGAAGTGCCTTCTCCAGGAATTCCCTTACGTTGGCAATCACTGCCTTATCAATCTGAACATTCTTATTCACTTCACTGTTGTCGATATCCACCTGCAGAATGCGGGCACTTCTGCCCCAGGTCTTGGTATCCTGGGCAACACGGTCGCTGAATCGAGCGCCCAGTGCGATAATCAGATCCGAATGCTGAATCGCTCTGTTTGCCGCAACAGATCCATGCATTCCCACCATTCCCAGGCTTAGATCATCGTCGGTGTCCATGATTCCCGTTGCCATCAGCGTATTTACAACAGGAATATCCGCCTTTCTAGCAAGCTCCTGAACCAGTTCGCTGGCGCAAGCTTGCATGGCACCGCCACCTACATACATCACTGGCTTCTCTGCCGCATTAATCATCTTTACGGCCGCACGGATATCTTCCTTTCGGATTTCCGGATCCGGACGAAGCGGAAGTGGCCGCTTGTTCTCATATTCATAAGTTGCTGCAGTAACATCCTTCGTAATGTCCACCAGAACCGGACCGGGACGTCCACTCTGTGCAATTACGAAAGCCTCTCTCAGCGTATCCGCCAAATCCTCGATGTGATTTACGAAGAAGTTGTGCTTCGTAATCGGCATGGTCACGCCGGTAATACTGATTTCCTGGAACGCATCCTTACCAATCAAAGAATCCGGAACATTGGAAGTAATTGCAATCAGCGGAATGCTGTCCAGGCATGCAGTTGCAATTCCTGTTACTAGGTTGGTGGCCCCTGGTCCACTAGTGGACATCACCACGCCTACTTTTCCGGTCGCTCTGGCATATCCGTCTGCCGCATGGCTTGCACCCTGCTCATGTGCGGTAAGAACGTGCTTAATTCGATCACTGTATTTGTACAGTTCATCATAAATATTCAGTGCAGTCCCTCCAGGATATCCAAAAATAGTGTCGACCCCATGATCCAGCAGCACTTCTGCTACAATTTGAGATCCCGTCAATTTCATTGATATCACCCTTTCTGTACGTCGATTTTAGTTGAATACTTTAATTATAGTGGATGAAAATAAATTGTCAACACAATTTTGTTTTTCAGCACAATCATTACAGTGATTTTTTTCAATTTTTTATCACTTTTTCGTTGACTTTTCACAAAAAATCTAGTATATTGGACAAGAACTTAATATTACAGCGTTGACGGGAATAAACCTTTCGCAGGACCTTATGAGAGAGCATCCGGGTGGTGTGAGGATGCAGGAACGGTTAGGTGTCTCACCCCTGAGCTGACATTCTACAAGTGGGCTGCCTCATTGCGGCGCGGCCAAGAAGAGTGGTACCGCGGAATTATTTCGTCTCTTCGTTTCATCGGTTTGCGATGAACAGCGAAGAGATTTTTTTATGGGACTGTTCATCGAGATTACATTGAATTAGGAGGAATTAACAATGGAAAATCAGAAAAAGTATCAGCCGGGTTTCTACAATCCACCAGAATGCACGTATGACTGGGTAAAGAAGGATCATATCGAGAAAGCACCTTATTGGTGCAGTGTAGACCTTCGAGACGGCAACCAGGCCCTGATTGTTCCGATGTCTCTAGAGGAAAAGCTGGCATTCTTCAAGGTACTGGTGGACATCGGATTCAAAGAAATTGAGGTGGGCTTCCCTGCCGCATCCGAAACGGAATTCGAATTTCTGCGTACGCTGATTGAGAAAGATATGATTCCAGACGATGTAACCGTGCAGGTTCTGACTCAGTCCCGGGCACATATTATAGATAAGACTTTCGCTGCACTGGAAGGTGCTAAGAGTGCAGTAGTTCACCTCTACAACTCCACATCGGTGGCACAGAGAGAACAGGTATTCCGCAAATCCAAGGAGCAGATTAAGCAGATTGCCATTGACGGTGCTACGCTGATGAACGAATACGCTGCAAAGTATCCGGGAACTAATTTCATCTTCGAATACTCTCCGGAAAGCTTCACCGGTACCGAACCGGAATATGCACTGGAGGTCAGCAATGCGGTAATCGATATCTGGAACCCAACTCCGGAACATCCGATGATTCTGAACCTGCCGGCAACAGTTGAAATGTCTTCCCCTCATGTATACGCAAATCAAGTGGAATACATGCACAAGAACATTCACAACAGAGACGGTGTCCGCATTTCCCTGCACCCTCACAACGACCGTGGAACCGGAGTTGCAGATGCGGAACTGGGACTTCTGGCCGGTGCCGACCGAATCGAGGGAACACTCTTCGGAAATGGAGAGCGTACTGGTAATGCCGATATCATTACAATTGCCATGAATATGTACACCCACGGTGTAGAAACTGGTCTGGACTTCTCCAATATGCCGGAAATCGTCGATGCATATGAAGAATTCACACGCATGACCGTTGGACCAAGACAGCCATATGCCGGTGAGCTGGTATTCGCTGCATTCTCTGGATCTCACCAGGATGCAATTTCCAAGGGCATGAACTGGAGAAAGGAAAAGGATCTCTATCAGTGGACCGTTCCATATCTTCCAATTGATCCACACGATGTGGGAAGAAGATACGACGGCGACGTTATTCGTATTAACAGCCAGTCCGGTAAGGGTGGCGTGGCATACATCCTGGAACAGAACTTTGGACTGGACCTGCCGAAGGATATGCGTGCCGAAGTAGGCTACATGATGAAGGATATTTCCGACAAGCATCACGAAGAACTGTCCCCACAGGAAATTATGGATTACTTCTCGGAAGAGTACATCAACGACTTCACTCCACTGGACATTACCGATGCCACCTTCAACCACTACTCCTCTACTAAGGAAGAGAATCTGTACAACGTGAAGATGCGTGTGGTTATCCACGATGAAGTATTCCACCTGGATGGAGAAGGCAACGGACGTCTGGATGCGGTTCGGGATGCGCTCACCAAGACGAAATACGATATTAAATACGATTTCATCACCTACTCCGAGAACGCTATGACCGTCGGTTCCAACTCTAAGGCCGCATCTTACGTATGCATCGCCGACGAAGAAGGAAAGAAATACTGGGGCGTTGGAACCCAGCCGGACATCATCCTGGCTACTGTGAACGCTCTGGTCAGCGCAATTAACAGAATGAACAAAGTGAAGAAATTCATGTAATAATAGGAGGAAAATTTCTTGAATTACAATATTGCAGTTGTTCCGGGCGATGGTATCGGCCCGGAGGTTGTCGGCGAAGCCATCCGAGTACTGAATGCCGTCGGCAAGAAATATGGTCACACATTCAATTACAACACCGTCCTCGCCGGCGGTGCTGCAATTGATGAATACGGGGAATGCCTTCCAGCTTCCACCGTACAGGCATGCAAAGAAAGCGATGCCGTTCTGCTGGGTGCCGTAGGCGGTCCGAAGTGGGATCACGTGCCAGGCGATCAGCGTCCAGAACGAGCGCTTCTGGGACTTCGTAAAGCCCTGGGCCTCTACGCCAACTTAAGACCGGCCATGATTTTCGAGGAGCTTGCAGATGCATCTCCGCTAAAACCATCCATTCTGGATGGTGGACTGGACATCCTCATCGTCCGGGAGCTTACCGGCGGTATCTACTTCGGGGATCACGTCACCGAAACCGACGATAACGGAACCGTAACCGCCTATGATATCGAAAGATATTCGGATTACGAAATCCAGCGGATTGCCCGCACAGCTTTCGAAATGGCCTCTAAGAGACAAGGCCGCGTTACCAGTGTAGATAAGGCCAACGTGCTGGACAGTTCCAGACTCTGGCGCAAAACAGTGGCAGATATGAGTTCGGAATATGACAACATCACCCTGGACAACATGTACGTGGATAACGCATCCATGCAGCTCATCCGGGATCCGAAGCACTTCGATGTAATCGTCACCAGCAACATGTTCGGTGATATTCTCTCCGATGAAGCCAGCCAGATTACCGGTTCCATCGGAATGCTCCCATCGGCCAGCCTGGCAGATGGTAATTTCGGAATGTACGAACCGGTTCACGGTTCCGCTCCAGACATTGCCGGAACCAATCAGGCCAACCCGATTGCGACGATTCTATCCGTTGCCATGATGCTCCGCTACACCTTCAATCTAGGTACGGAAGCAGACGCCATTGAGAATGCGGTAAAGCAATTCCTCAGGGACGGATATCGCACCGGCGACATCGCAACATCTGGCGAAGCCGTATGCGGCACCGTGGAAACCGGTGAAAAGATTGCTTCTTACATCGCTTAGAGGATTTCGTTCCATTCCAGAACATATAAGAACACATAAAGAAAGCACTAGTTTCGGCATTGCCGATTCTAGTGCTTTCTTAGTTTTGTTCTTCAACTTACAAGAAATTACTCTGCCAACTCTGCAGCTATATGTGCGATTTCTGCAAAATCTTTTACCTTCAAGCTAGCCCCACCGATGAGTCCACCGTTGATGTCTTTCTTGGAAAGAAGATCCTTTGCATTTCCTGGCTTCATGCTTCCGCCGTACTGAATCAAAAGCTTTTCTCCAATAGAGATATCGTAAAGCCCTTCCATCATGCCTCGGATGAAGGAACACATTTCCTCCGCTTGCTCCGGTGTTGCGGTATGGCCCGTTCCAATGGCCCAGATTGGCTCGTAGGCGATGACCACCTTCGCCGCATCTTCCAGGGAAATCCCCTCAAAGGCTGCCGCTAGCTGTCCGCAGACAAAAGCTTGTTCCTGCTTCTTCTCTCGGGTCTCCAAGGATTCGCCCACACACAGGATTGGGGTGATTCCTTCTTCCAGAAGAACCTTCAGCTTCTTGTTCACCGTGGCATCCGTCTCACCGAAGTACTGTCTTCGTTCGGAGTGGCCGACTACGCAGTAGTCTACGCCAATTTCTTTTAACATATCTACGGAAATTTCTCCGGTAAAAGCACCGGAATGCTCATAGTGTACGTTCTGTGCACCCAGAGCGATTCCCGTACCTTCTAAGGCCTTCTTCAATGGCTCCAACTGAGTGAATGGCGCAATGATTGCAACATCCTCCGGACGTTCCAGGTTCTGCGCTTTTAATTCTTTTACATAATGCACGGCCTGAGCGGAGGTCTTGTTCATCTTCCAGTTTCCAGCAATCAAAAATCTCTTCATCTTGTTATCTCCTCATACTGCAATGATTTATTTTTCGTCCAGAATTGCAATTCCCGGCAGTTCCTTTCCTTCCAGGAATTCAAGGCTGGCACCGCCGCCGGTGGAAATATGGGTCATCTTGTCCCCGTAACCGAACTGCTGTACGGCTGCGGCAGAATCTCCGCCACCGATAATGGTCTCCGCATCGGATTCCGCCAGGCATTCTGCGATTGCTTTGGTTCCCACAGCAAAAGCCGGCATCTCGAATACGCCCATCGGTCCATTCCATACGATGGTCTTTGCGGTCTTCAGCGTCTCGGTGAAAAGCTCAATGGTCTTCGGTCCGATATCCAGTCCCATGCGATCCTCTGGAATTTTGTCCGCATCGTAGCAATCATACTCTGCATCCTCTGCGAAGCGGTCTGCTGCAACGGTATCAATTGGAAGGAGCAGCTTTACATGGTTCTCTTCCGCTTTCTTCAGGATTTCCGGAACCAGTTTCAAGCCCTCTTCATCCAACAGAGAGGTTCCGATGGAATA
>JAUNEW010000003.1:1443-30854 GCA_030525365.1 Eubacteriales bacterium | reverse complement strand
GTCTCTTCGTTCCGGTAACGGACATTCTGCAGAAGCGCCACTTCCCCTGCTTTCAGATCCTTCACAGCGGCTTTGACGCCATCATCCACTACCACGTCGGATGCCAGGAAATGTACGTTAAAGCCCAGGTGCTCCGACAATCTTTCTGCAACCGGTGCCAGAGAGAATTCCGGCTTCGGCTCCCCCTTCGGTCTTCCCATATGAGACATGAGAACAACCTTTGCACCATTCTCATGAAGATACTGAATTGTGGGCAGTGCAGCCACGATCCTTGTTTCATCGGAAATCGTTCCGTTCTGCATTGGAACGTTGAAATCACAACGGACAACGGCGGTCTTTCCAGCCCATTCCACATCTCTTACTGTTTTCTTCATAATAATCTCCTATCATTTAATATACGAAATCTACTTTTACCGTAGAATAGTTCAGAAGCCGCGCCGGAACCAGCGCGGCTTTTCATATCAATTACTTGTGATCTACAGCGTACATATGGCGAATCAGTTCCAGAATCTTGGAGCTGTAGCCGTATTCGTTGTCATAGAAAGCAATCAGCTTGAAGAAGCGGTCATTCAGCTCAATTCCCTCTCTTGCGTCGAAGATGGATGTGTGTGCATCGCCGATGAAATCGGAAGAAACCACTTCGTCGTCAACGTACTCCAGTACGCCCTTCATCGAGGTCTCCGAAGCTTCCTTAATCTTTGCACAGAGGTTCTCGTAGCTGGTCGGCTCCTTGAGCATTACGTTCAAGTCGATAACGGATACGTCCGAAGTCGGAACGCGGTAAGAAATACCCGTCATCTTACCCTGCAGTTCCGGAATAACCAGACCCACGGCCTTTGCTGCGCCAGTGGATGATGGAATTACGTTACCGAATACGCTTCTTCCTGTACGCCAGTCCTTCATGGAACGAGCATCTACAACCTTCTGCTTTGCAGTTGCTGCGTGAATGGTGGACATGAGACCCTGCTCAATGCCCCAGTTATCATTGATGACCTTGCAAAGAGGCGCCAGGCAGTTGGTAGTGCAAGATGCATTGGATACCACGTTATACTCTGGCTTATATTCCTCGTGGTTTACACCGTATACGAAAGTCGGTGTGGTCTTGTCCTTGGCTGGAGCCGAAATGATAACTTTCTTTGCACCTGCATCCAGATGGGCCTGTGCCTTCTCGGTAGTGTTATACGCACCGGTACCTTCCATGATGTACTCTGCACCGCAGTCTCCCCATGGAATATCGTGTGCATCGCCTTCCATGAATACCGGAATCTTCTTTCCGTTAATCATGATTCCCTTGTCGTACTTCTCAACTGTAGCTGGGAATCTGCCAAAAGTAGAATCATACTTCAGCATGTACACAATGTAATCCAGATCGGAATTACGCCAGTTGATTCCGGCAATCTCCACATCCTCCATGTCCAGGGCAGCTCGCATTACCACACGAGAGATTCTGCCAAAACCACTGATTCCAACTCTAACCATTTTCTCCTCCTTGAAATGCCTTACTCATACTTTGAATTATTCTTCTATCGAAGCCCCGGGAAATGATTCTGCCGTAACGCTTCGAATAATATTATGTTTGCGGAATTCGCCAAGTTAAAGGACCGAAGTCTTGTATTTAGACTCATCGGTATCCGAATCGCATTCTCCCCGTAGGCCTCGATGAAATCTCTCGGAAGGCCCTTAGTCTCTCGACCGAAAATCAGCATATCCTCGTCCTTGTATTCCACCTCCGCATAGTTCTTTGAACCTTTGGTGGTGGCCAGGAACCACCGATGATCGCTGTATTTCTGAATGAATGCCTCCAGGCTGTCATGAACCTCCAGATCCACATACTTCCAGTAATCAAGTCCAGCTCTTCGTACCGACTTGTCGTCAATATTGAAACCCAGAGGGCGAACCAAGTGAAGTCTGGTATTGGTGGCCGCACAGGTTCTGGCAATATTGCCTGTGTTAGGTGGTATCTCCGGTTCTACGAATACGATATGAAACATAGAATTCCCCTTATACATAAAGTCCTTCAATATGATAACAGTTTTGGTTTGCTTTTTCAACTTAAATTCGTTTCAGACAGATATCCTGCACCGGACATTTTTCACATTCTGGCTTTCTCGCTTTGCAGCAATTCCGTCCATGGAAAATCAAGAGGTGATGCGCACGTGTCCAACGCTCTTGCCGTATCTGCTCCATCAACTGTTTCTCTGTCTTCAGTACATCCGTTGAATCCGCCATACCTATCCGATTCGTAACGCGAAATACGTGGGTATCCACCGCAATCCGCTGTTCGTGGAACCCTTCTGCCAGAACCACATTGGCGGTCTTTCGTCCCACTCCAGGAAGTTCTGTCAGCTGATTATAATCTCCCGGAACCTCTCCATCGTACTGTTCCACTAGAGCCTGAGACATCCGTATTAGATTACGACTCTTATTCTTATATAATCCAATGGAGCGGATGATGTTTTCCAGGTCCACCGCATCTGCCTTCGCCATGGCTTCTGCGTTCGGATAAGATGAGAAAAGATTCGGTGTAATCCGATTCACGCTAACATCAGTGGTCTGTGCGGATAGCATAACTGCACAGAGAAGCTCGAAGTGATTCCCGTAGAGGAGTGCACATCCGGCCTCTGGATAGGCTTCATCCAGAAGGTCTAGCACTGCGTCCACCTGCTTTTTGCTGAGTATTCTAGACATTGTCATTAAATTTCCTTTCACCTATTGACATCATTTGTACACAGAATGTATAATTGTATACACAATTAGGATAGTATACAAGAGAGGACTAGCTATGTATAAGAAGATTGAAGAGAACAATCAGCCTCTGTCCACCACTTTGTTTGAGGCACTCCAGAAAGACATCCTTTCCGGTACCATCAAATCCGGAGAGAAACTTACCGAACAACGTATCTGTGAACGGTACGATGTGAGCCGTACTCCCGTGCGAGAAGCGCTCCGCCAACTGGAGGCGGATGGTCTAATCGAGAACATTCCTCACCGAGGTGCGTTTGCCATTGGCCTTTCCAAAAGAGACATCTCCGATCTTTTCGATTTGAGAGCTCAGTTCGAGATGAAAGCCGTAGAATGGGCCATCCAGCGCATGAGTGAGGAGGATATCGACAAGCTCAAGGAGAATGTAGAAATCATGGAATTCTATACCCTTCGTGGTGATATTGCCATGGTTCTGGATTTCAATTCCAAGTTCCACAATATCATCTATCAGGGTACGGAGAACCGTATGCTCTACCAGACCCTTCACACCTATCAGACCTATTTGAAGCATTCTGCTCCACCGAAATCCATCTCTGGCGATTATCTCCGAACAATTCTGGCAGAGCATCAGGCAATTTTCAACGCCTTTGAAGGTCGAAACTACATCGAAGGACGGGAAGCGATGTTAAAGCACATGGAGCAATCCAAACTCCGCCGAATGTCCAACTTCTTCTAATTCACGGAATTTCATTACGTAATCGAAATGGGACAGCGCATGCTGCCCCATTTTTTTATGAAAGAAATCCCTTGTTACTCCTCTGTAACATTCCGTGCCATCCAGCTCACCAGGTTCTTGAGCACGCTGTCCTTGCACTTGTCATGAAGAATGTCATGATATGCTCCCGGATAGAGTTTCATGTCTACCCGGCTATGTTTCGTCTTGGAGGTGAACAAAGCATCTAACTGACCGGCAGCATCGCCGCAGTCCCCTAGCTGATCTTCCGCTCCCGCCATAATCAGAACCGGAATATCCGGAATTTGAGCGATTCCGTTCTTTCCTTTTAACTTTTGATGGGCATCCAGAAGCTCCAAGTAGGATCCTGCAGACAGAACCTGTCCGCAGTCCGGATCTTCGTTGTATGCCTGCACTTCGCTTTCATCCGTACTGAACCAGAAATATCTTCTTTCTTCTTTGTTTCCCGGTATGGAATCCAGCTGTGTAATCATGGAAGCCACGCTTTCCGAAATGCTGTAATAACCGTTTCGTCGAACATGCTGCTTCGCTGCCACGCGGATGAACTTCGCCATCTTCGGACTGTTCGGTACCGAGAACAGTGCCAATGCTTCCACATCTTTGTACTTTGCCGTATAGGTCATGGCAACCACGCTTCCCAGGCCGATTCCAATTAGCACCGTCGAAATACTGGACCCGCTTTTCCGTTTTGCATCCATCACCAGATTGTGCACGTCCTCTACCACTGCAGAGAAACCACCTTTTTTCATTCCAAAAGATCCTGGATGACCCTGTTTGCTCAGTCCATGGCCTACCATATCCGCTGCGTACACATCATATCCATTCTGATTCAGATATTCTGCCATAGAATTATAGAACAACGCATAATTCCCCTGGTCATGCAGAAATACGACGATTCCCTTGGGGAAATCCACTTTCCAAGCATAGGTCATAATCTGACCTTCCCCGTTGGACGCGGGACGATATCTCTCTTCTCTCATTTCTTTTCCCTCTATCATTTACTTATCCGCCTTCGTGCGGTTATACTTCCGAATGCATTCCAGGGATTTACGTTCTAATTCAAAAGTTTCCACTGGCAATTCTGGAATAGAAACGCCCTTACGTTCCATCGCTTTTTGAATCAGGTGCTGCGCCAACCATGGATTTTTCACCAGAACCGGTCCCAGCATGTTGGTAAAAATAAGGTTCTTATACCGAGCGCCTTCGTGCTTTTCCTCGTATCCATTGTTTCCGTAACCATACTCCACATCAGAAAGCGCAACGTCACTGGAAAGGGTCGTATCCATCACCTGAATCTGACTTCCATTCAGTTCAAAGTCGGTGCCTCGCATCCGAGTAATCAAATCATCGCCTACAATGTTATCTCTTTCTGCGCATTCCATGTCCAAATATCCCAGACCGGAGATGGTAGACCCATCTAGTCTGCGTATTGTCTTTCCGAAAGCGGCACCGGTGGTTCCTACGGTGAGAATTACACCCCCTTCTTCGATATACGCATCCAGTTGGTCTTTTACATTCCGAAATGCGTTGACAATATACTCATTGCTCTTGAACTCTCCAGGATTCAGCAATAAAACATCCGTTTGCTTGAAATCCAGAGAGTCCCCGAAATTCGTGGTCTTATGAACCTCCACTGAAAGGCCCATCTTTTTCCCGATTCGCTCTAGTGCCATCACATTTCCCCGATCTCCGTGTAGGTTCAGGACATCCGGCCAGCACCATGTAATATTCAACTTATTCATATTTCGGTAAATCCTCCATCATCTGCTCGTACTTATGGAGCCATGTAATCAGATATACGTTATCGCAATCGTATCGATCCAGCTCACGGAAAATATCGTCATTCTCATCGGATGGAATTACCGTAATCTGGTCCTCTGGGAATCCTCCGTAAATCAGCCGATTTGCCGTATCGTAGGCCACGGCTTCGGAGAATGTGATGCAATGCTGAATGTTAGCGTGCAGAAGGGGCTCCACATCACAGTCAAAGGAATAGAAAGTATTCGTGTAGTATGGTTGAAAGTCTTCCAGCTGTTCCAGGCCAATCATGAAAATCTTCGGTTCTTTGTCCTGTGCAATGTAGTCAAAGGCTGTAGTCAGCGTTTCCGGATTCTCTTGCTTGATTCGAATATATTTAATTTTCTTCGTCTTATATGGAATCAGCTCCAGTCTTCCGGCAATGTTCTTAAATGTCCGGAAGGATTTGTCGATTTCCTCTGCAGTCACGCCGAACATCCTGCATACAGCAATGGTAAGTGCGTAGTTATACAGGAAGAACGGCTGTGTATACGGCATATAGATGGAGTGTCCTTCCCAAGAGAAAGTCCTATTCTCGAAATCAATATCCGCGAGAAGAACTCCCGGCTGTACTCGGCTCTGGAAACCACACGCCGTACACCGGAAAGGTCCCACGTTATCCACGTTGTAATACTGGAAGGCAATCTTGTTGTTGCACTTCGGGCATCCCATGGTGACGTCGTAGAACCCCTTTTTCTCGAAAGAGTTTGCATGTCGTTCCACACCGTATGTCACTACCTCACCGGCATAATCCTCTAAGGACAGTGTGCGCGGCTCCTCGTTGTTCGCAAAGATTCTCGTGTCTTTATTCACCACCTTCGCGATTTTCTTGTAGATGAAGTCCGGTTCTCCGTTTCGCTGCACCTGATCCTTCTGAATGTTGGTGATGCAGATATTCTTCGCCGGAAGCTGCTCGTAAATCTGTGCCAGATAGCGCTCATCCGTCTCGAAAATCAGGTAATCTCCATGGACCCTTCCCAGAAGAGAAGAATCACGAATGAGTGCTGTGGCCACGCCAGTAATGAGATTAGCACCTTCCAGATTAGTAGTTACCTTCTTGCCCGAATCTCGCAGTGCGTGCACTATCAGATTGTTCGTGGTGGACTTTCCATTGGTTCCGGTAATGAACACCGTTTTCTCCGGATCCACGTGGGTGAACATGGTGATAAAATTCTTTTGAAGTTTCAGCGCGAAAGCCCCTGCAATATAAGTTCCGTTCTTCCCCAGCAGCTTACAGAGCACCAGGCCGAACTTTGAACCCCAGAGAACGATTAGAAACCACAGTCTTTTCATTTTCTACTCCTTATATATTCCTAATCTGTGTGCAACAGCGTAAATCTTTCCCCCCATCGGGATGTCCAGAAGCTCCTCTTTGGTGAACATCTTCAGGATGAGGACCATACCTGCATATACGATTGCACCAAGCAAAATGCACAGCAACGTCGTAATCGCATTTCCCAGAACACCGGATACGAAATGGTACATAATTCCAATTACCACCCCCATCACGCCACCGGAAACTACGGGAACCAGAATGGTTTTTCTTTTATCCATGCGGACAGCAATGGACTTCTTCAGCGTAACGTAGATAATCGTAAAGGCGATTACCTGGCACACGAAGGAACTAATGGGCGCACCGTACATTCCAATTTTCGGATTGCTGATGAGGATTAGATTTAAGACAATCTTCACCACCGCTCCCGCCAGCAGTGCCAGCGCTGGAGTGTACATTCGACCCAGGCCGAAAAGAGATCCCTGCAAGGTGTGATTCACCGCCACCAGAATCATGGTTACTGCGGAGAGTTGGAATACCAGGGCTCCATCCGGTGCATTCGGATATAGCATGTGCAGAATTGGATTGGCCAGAACGCCAAATCCCACCGCACAAGGCAGGATAATCAACATAGATACCGTAACGGACATGCTGATTTTCTTCGAAGCCTCCTCGTAGTTCTTCTGTGTCAGCAGCGAGGTGATTTCCGGTATCAGTGCGGAATAGAAGGACAGGTTGATGGCCAGTGGCAGGTTCGTCAAGGTATCTACCTTGGATAGAATTCCAGTGGCCCGCATCGCTTCTTCTTCCAGCGCCTGCTTACTGCTCAGGATTCCGCTGTAGGCAATCTGAATACAGTTGCTGACGGTAACTGTGTCGATAAAAGAAGTTACGACAGAAATTACGGATCCGATGGTCAGTGGAATGGCCGTCCAGAAAATCAGTTTTGCCAACCGACGATTGCTGCCAGCATCCGTCTGAACCAGGTCATCGGATTCTCCACGGTACTTCCGAATGTTTCTTTTGTAATAAACAATTAAATAGGAGAAAGATATTAGCACCGCCAGTGTGGTGGAGACGTTTCCCGCCGCCGCCATGATATAAGCATCTTTTCCAATAGTTGCGTACACGAACAGGATGGTCAGCACGCAGTTGAAGAACTGCTCCATGGACTGGGAAATGCTGCTGGCACCCATAGTTCCAAGTCCGGCAAAGTATCCGCGAATGACGGCGGACACGCAGACGAAAAAGATTGCCGGAGCCAGAACTCGAAGCACGTAAGACACCGGCGGCACCTTGATTACATAGGTGGCGATAAAGTCCGCTCCGAAGAACAGAAGCAGTGAGCACGCCAGTCCGATGATTCCAAATACCACCAGGGAAATCTTGAAGACACGGTGTGCGTTATTGTATTCGCCTCGGGCAGTCCGTTCCGATACTAGCTTCGATACCGCACCGGGAATACCCTGAGAGGATAATACCAGCAATACTGCGTACACCTGATAACCCGTTGAATAATATCCGTTTCCCAGATCTCCGAATCCGTGGATATTGGTAATCGCTAGCCTATATACCAGTCCCAGAAGTTTGATAATCAGCTGTGCCACCATCAACATCAGGACATTTTTCGCAAAAGAATTTCCTTGTTTTCTACTCAATCTGAACCGCCTTAAATTATCTCCAAAATAAAATCACAAAAACTGAAATAGGAGAATCCCCCTATTTCAGCTTTCGTAGCATCTGATTCATTATTATAGACTATTGAACCGAAAAATTCAATTTATTATTTGATACATCGATTCGAACGGTGTGCCCTTCTATCAAATCGCCGCGGATAATCAGTTCCGCAATCTCATTTTCTACATTCTTCTGAATGTAACGCTTTACCGGGCGGGCACCGTAGACTTCATCGTAAGCTTCCACTGCAATCAGATGGGTGGCTTCCTTCGTCATATCAATCCGAATATCCCGGTCCAGAAGACGCTTTTCCAGAGACTTCATGGTCAGTGTTACAATCTGTTCAATCTCATCCTGAGTCAGAGACTTAAATACCACAATATCATCAATCCGGTTCAGAAACTCCGGACGGAAGAAACTGTGAAGCTGTGCCTCTGGCAGATTGGATGTCATGATGATTACCGTATTCTTAAAGTCTACGGTACGACCCTGGTTATCTGTCAAACGACCATCATCCAACAGCTGCAGGAGCAGGTTGAATACATCCGGATGGGCCTTCTCGATTTCATCAAACAAGATGACGCTGTACGGTTTTCTCCTTACAGCTTCCGTCAACTGACCTCCTTCTTCGTAGCCGACATACCCTGGAGGCGCTCCTACCAGTCTGGACACAGAGTGCTTTTCCATGTACTCGGACATATCGATACGAATCAGGTTCTTCTCGGTATCAAACAGCGTCTCACAAAGGGTCTTTGCCAGTTCGGTTTTACCAACACCGGTTGGTCCCAGGAAGATAAATGATCCAATTGGACGGTTCTCATTCTTAAGTCCTGCTCTGGCACGGAGAATGGCTTCGGTTACTGCACTGATTCCTTCATCCTGACCAATGACTCTTTGATGCAGAATTTCTTTCAAGTGAAGCAGTTTCTCTCTTTCCGTTTCGGCCAGTCTGGAGGCCGGAATTCCGGTCCACTCAGAAATGACTTCCCGGATTTCTTCTTCTCCAACCTCTTCCTTAAGTAGCTTGTCCTCCTGGTTCTGGTTGACTTTTTCCTTGAGCGCATCCAGTTCTTTCTCCAGCTTCGGCAGGTCTCCATATTTCAGCTTTGCCAGTTTCTCCAGATCATAATTTCGTTCTGCGGTTTCAATTTGATGCCGCAGGTCTTCCAGCTCCTGTTTCTTCTCCTTCAGACCGTGGATTTCCTTCTTTTCGTTCTCCCACTTTGCCTTAAGGGCGTTGTTATCTGCATTAAGATCCGCCAGCTCCTTTTCGATGGATTCTAGGCGAGCCTTGCTTCCCTTATCCTCTTCCTTGGAAAGGGCCTGCTTTTCAATCTCCAGCTGCATGATTTTACGGGAAATGGTATCCAGCTCTGCAGGCATACTGTCGATTTCGGTACGGATTCGAGCCGCTGCTTCATCCATCAAATCGATGGCTTTATCCGGCAAGAACCGGTCACTGATGTAACGGTTGGACAAAGTTGCACAAGCAATCAGTGCATTGTCCTGAATCCGGACACCGTGGTGAATTTCGAATTTTTCTTTTAACCCTCTCAGAATGGAAATGGTATCTTCCACCGATGGCTCATCCACCATGACTTTCTGGAAACGACGTTCCAGCGCAGCATCCTTCTCGATGTACTTGCGGTATTCGTCCAATGTGGTAGCGCCGATGCAGTGGAGTTCCCCTCGAGCCAGTTTCGGCTTCAACAGGTTACCGGCATCCATAGAGCCCTCGGTCTTTCCGGCTCCAACGATGTTATGAATCTCGTCGATGAACAGAATAATCTTTCCATCGGATTTCTCGATTTCGTTCAACACGGCCTTCAGTCGCTCTTCGAACTCGCCTCTGTACTTCGCACCGGCAATCAAGGAACCCATATCCAAGGAGAAGATGGTCTTATCCTTCAAATTTTCCGGCACATCGCCATTCACGATTCGCTGCGCCAGACCCTCCACAACTGCGGTCTTTCCTACACCCGGTTCTCCAATTAGAACCGGATTGTTCTTCGTTCTTCTGGACAGGATTTCTACTGCTCGACGGATTTCCTTATCTCTGCCAATAACCGGATCCAGCTTTCCCTTTCGAGCCGCTTCCACTAGATCAATACCATACTTGTTCAAGGCGTCATAGCTGTCCTCCGGATTTGCATTGGTGACTCTCTGATTTCCCCGAACCATAGTTAGCGCCTTGAGAAACTCATCATTGGTGATGCCATATCGGTTCAAAAGCTTATTGCTCTCACTATCTCCAGAACGAATGATTGCCAGATAGGCGTGCTCTACGCTAACGTATTCGTCTTTGAATTCATCCGCAATCTTCTCCGCATTCATCAGAATGCGATTCAGATTAGTGGATACGTATATATCACCGCCATTCACTTTCGGGAGACGTTCAATATGTTGTTTAAGCTCCTCTTTGTAGGATGCCACATTCACATTCATCGCTTCCAGCAGCTTTGCAATCAGTCCATCGGCATCACTGACAATGGCATAGTGCAGATGATCCGGTTCAATGGCCTGGTTTCCATAGGACATGGCCAGATTCTGCGCATCCATTACTGCAGACTGCATTTTCTGTGTGTACTTATCAATTTTCATTACACAACACCTCCATTAATAACTTATCTATATAAACAATCATGGATTGATTGGTTACGGACTTCTTTTTCCTCACAATTAAAATTTAGCACTCGACTGTGTCGAGTGCTAACAATTCTTGTGAAGATTATGTGAAGTTATTCCTGGCAGATTCCCTTACAGAATAATGTACTGGAGCAGCAGTCCATAGACGCCGTTCACCAGTGGATTGAGGATCTTGTCCACCGCACCGATTATCAACAGAATCATGAGAATCGGAAATCCGTAATTATACAGCGTGCCGTAGAAGCTTTTCTCCCGCAGATTGAAGATATTCGTGATGATTCCAAATCCGTCCAGGGGCGGAACCGGAATTAGGTTGAATACCATCAGCACCACATTCACAATAACCACCTGTAAAAGAATGTTGAACAGTGTCCCAAGCACCGTTCCCGAAGCCAGTGTCTCATAAGCGGTATTGGCGTAAATGAAATGCACAATTACACTAAATACCAGCGCCACCAGAAGATTCATCACTACCCCCGCCAGGGATACCAACAGCTCATCTCTTCTTGGATGCTTGTAATATCTCGGATCGATTTCTACCGGAATACCCCAGCCAAATCCGCAGAACATCAGCGCCAGAAATCCAAAGGGTTCGAAATGGGCACGTGGATTCAGTGTCACTCGTCCCTGCATTCTCGGAGTGGGATCTCCCAACTTGTCGGACACGAAGGCGTGACCGAACTCGTGGAAGGATAGCCCGATGATGATTCCCGGAAGGGCGATGAGCATGTTATAGATATAGGTTTTCGGATTGGTTAATCCGTTCTGGGCAATGTTCACCATCAGCAGAATGATGAGCAGAATGCCGGTCTGTTTCCATCTCTGTTTCACTTTGTCACCTTCTCTCCATCCAGACTGAAAGTCTTGGTTTCGGTAATGCGAACTGGTACGATTTCTCCCGCAGTCAGTGGAACCTCCGATGTGAAATTCACCAGCTTGAAAGTATCGGTTCGTCCGCTCCAAGCCGATGGGTCATTCTTGCTGGGACCGTCAACCATAACATCCACGATGCGGTCCATGTATTCTGCATTCTTCTTCATAGAACATTGATTCACTGCTTCCACTAGACGGTCGAAACGATCGTGTTTGACCTTCTCCGGAATCTGATCTTCAAATTTCGCCGCAGGAGTTCCCTGTCTCGGCGAATAGATGAAGGTGAAGGCAGAGTCGTATTCTACCTCCCGAACTAGACTCAAGGTATCCTGGAAGTTCTCCTCCGTCTCACCAGGGAAGCCCACGATAATATCCGTCGAAATCGTGATATCCGGACAAGCGGCCCGAAGCTTCTTAACGATTTCCATATAACGCTCCCGATTGTAATGCCGATTCATGCGTTTTAGCACCACATCGCTGCCGGACTGAACCGGAAGATGAATGTTATGACACAGCTTCTTTCCATTTCGGAAGCAATCGATCAATTCATCCGACAAATCCTTCGGATGGGATGTCATAAAGCGAATCCGCTCCAGACCTTCTACTTCTTCCAAGGCTCGAATCAGCGCCGCAAAGTTGTTTCCCTCCGCATCTTTGAAGGAGTTCACATTCTGTCCTAGAAGCATCACTTCTTTGACCCCATCGTGCACCAGGGAAATCACTTCCTGCTTCACTTCGCGAAGGGTCCGGCTCTTCTCCCGTCCCCTAGTATACGGAACGATACAATAGGTGCAGAAGTTATTGCAGCCGTAGGTAATATTCACCAGTGCTTTGTGAGGGTGCATCCGTTTCGGATTCTTCTCCTCCGAGATTTCCGTATTGTTTGCCAGAATGCAGAACTGTTTCTTTCCAGTCTCCACCCGTTCTCTCAAGAGATTAGGAAATTCTGCAATGGTCTGAGTTCCAAAGACAATGTCCACCCAGTGGAAACTTTCCTTGATTTCCTGCACAATGTGAGGTTGCTGCGGCATACATCCGCAGACGCAGATGATGAATTCCGGATCTTTCATCTTTCGCTTCTTGAACTGCCCCAACATTCCGAAGAATCTCTTATCGGCATGTTCTCGAACGCTGCAAGTGTTCATTACCACCACATCTGCCTGCTCCGGACTATCCGTATGTTCATAATCCAAAGCTTCCAGCATCCCTGCAAGATTCTCAGAATCGTGTTCATTCATCTGGCATCCATACGTGATAATATGATATTTCTTGTTCAAATGTACTATTCCTCTTCTCTAAAAACAATTTCAAAATGCTCGTCCTGAAGAGTTTCTTCAGTCTTCTTCGCTGCGCCTAAGTCGTCCGAGGACGCATTTAGACGAACCTTTTCATTATGGGTTAACGGGGCAATCGAATCCGGGCGTTCCATAAAGATAATGGAGTGCTTTTTCAACCCTTTCGGAATTTCCATATCCGGTTCACCTACCAGAATCAGCGTAGTTTTCTCCTGGTTCTTAAGGATATTTTTGCAAGAGTTCCAAGCCTTTCCATTCTCCGGATTAACGATAATCCACTCCCGATTGTGAAGTGCGGTCTTCAGCTTGCCGGTGTACCGCAGTCTCTTCGAGAGAAGCAAATCTGGAAGCATTTTTGAATTTCTCTTTTCGGTCATTTCCTTCAATGTGTCTTTATTGGAAACGTAGTAGATTACATTGTGTCCCTGATACAGCAGCCGATTGGCCAGCGCCAGACCGAACGGACTTTCATCCACTACGGCAATCCGCTTCTTCTTGTTATCCGGAATCTTCGGAATCAGCACATCCTGGAAGTAATCCACCGGACCTGTAGACTGTTCGTCTTTTGCTTCTTCCTCTTCCTTTTCCGATACTGCATTCAGGTATTCCGCCACAAGGATGCCCTCTGCCGGTTCCTCCGCTGGAGAATCTTCTTTTACCGATTCGTTCATATCCACGGACTCTGCATTTTCCGTTGGATTTGGATTCTTATCCAAATTCTGTTCCTCTACCGCACTTTCTATGCTTTCTTCTTGGGGAACTATTTTCGCCTCGCTATCTGCTGGCTTCTTCTCAGAGGAAACCTTCTTTTCCTTCGATTTGCTTCCAAAACTGAGGGAAGGTTCCTCCCTCTTTACCAGTCGAACAATGTTCGAACGGTGCATTACCACTACAGTGATAGCCAGCACAATCGCCATTGGAAGTACCGATGGATAGTAGTACCAGATAAGGAATGGGTAGGAAATCGCCGCAATAATCGATCCTAAGGACATTTTCCGGCTCAGTGCCGTAATCAGAATCGCAATCAAAATCAGGGCAAAGGCGCTGAGCCAATCCAGTGCCAACGCCGCTCCCAGAGAAGTGGCAACGCCTTTTCCACCCTTGAACTTGTACAGCACCGGGAAAATATGGCCATATACCACACAGACAAAGGCAATCATTGCACCCAGGTCTCCATAGTTCAGACCAATTCGAACTGCCACATAGCCCTTCAGCACATCAATGAGAAGTGTTGCGGCAGCAGCTTTCACACCAAGCACTCGAAGCACGTTGGTGGTTCCCGCATTTCCGCTACCCTCTTTCCGGATGTCAATTCCGTGAATCCGACCAATCAGAATGGATGGGGAAATGTTACCTAGAAAATACGATACAACTGCTACGATAATCAAATGATATGTTATCGACATCCTTAGTGATCTCCTTTTTTCTCATTATATACAAACTTGACCGATGTTCCCTCGAAATCATAGGCCTCTCTTAATCGGTTCTCCAGATATCTCGCATAGGAGAAGTGCATCAGTTCTCTGGAGTTAATGTTGAAAGAGAACAGCGGCGGTGCTACGCCAATTTGAGCTGCGTAGTAAATCTTCAATCTCTTTCCTTTATCCGACGGCGGCTGACGCATCATTACCGCATCTTCAATCAGATTGTTCAGCTTGCCGGTGGTGATTCTTCTCATGCGGATTTCCTGAATCTGCTTCGCCTTTCTCAGCACGTCATAGATTCTGCGTCCCTCCAGAACCGAGGTGAACAGAATCGGTGCATAAGAAGCGAATAAGAGCTCCGAACGAACCTTACGTTCATAATCCCGCATGGTATTGGTTTCTTTTTCAATCAAATCCCACTTGTTGATGACAATCATCATGCCCTTGCCGGCTTCGTGGGCGATACCAGCAATTTTTTTGTCCTGCTCCGTAATGCCCTCTACCGCATCGATCATGAGAATACACACGTCACACCGCTCAATCGCTGCGATAGCACGGATGACGCTGAACTTCTCAATGGAATCATAGATCTTGCTGCGCTTCCGAAGGCCTGCGGTATCAATCAGCGTATAATCGCTTCCTTCGAATTCGAAAGGCGTATCGATGGAATCCCGAGTGGTTCCGGCAATTGGTGACACAATCACACGGTTCTCCTGGGTCAGCGCGTTAACCATGGAGGATTTTCCCACATTCGGCTTTCCAATAATCGCTAGCTTAATGTTCTCTTCATCGGCATCGTAATCTCGGTCTGGGAACCCCTGGACAATTTCGTCCAGCAAATCGCCGATATTCAGCATATTGGCGGAACTGATTGGAATCGGCTCTCCCAGTCCCAGTTCATAGAAATCATAGATGGTATCCGGGGTTTTGGACGGGTTATCAATCTTGTTCACTACCAGAATTACTTTCTTTCCAGTGCGACGAAGGATCGCCCCCACCTCGATATCCGCTGTGGTTAGTCCGTCTTTTCCATCCACCATGAACAGAATCAGATCCGCCATATCCATGGCAACCACCGCCTGATCTCTCATCTGGGAAAGAATCGGATCATCCGTGCTGGCTTCGATACCCCCCGTATCAATAATCGCAAATTCTCTTCCGTTCCACTCTGTTTCTGCGTAGATTCGGTCCCTTGTTACTCCCGGAACATCCTCTACGATTGCTTTTCTCTCTCCGATAATGCGGTTGAAGAAAGTGGATTTTCCAACATTCGGTCTTCCCACTACCGCAAGAATTGGTTTACTCATTGAATATTCCCTCCGCAAATTCCGTTGGATTGAATTCCAACAAATCATCAATACCTTCTCCCATTCCGATGAACTTAATCGGAATGTCAAACTGATCCGTTACCGTAATGGAAATTCCGCCCCGGGCCGTTCCATCCAATTTGGTTAAAACCAGACCGGTAATATCTGCAATTTCCGAGAATTCCTGGGCCTGGCTCACCGCGTTCTTTCCGGTGGTAGCATCCAGCACCAGAAGCGTCTCTCGATGAGCTTCCGGATACTCGCGATCGATAATTCGGTTCATCTTCTCTAGTTCCTTCATCAGATTCTTCTTATTCTGAAGTCTTCCGGCAGTATCACAGATGAGAACATCGGTTCCAGCCGCCTTTGCCGCCTGAATGGAATCGTAGATTACCGCCGATGGATCCGTTCCTTCCTCGTGGCGAATAACGCGAACGCCTACTCTTTCTCCCCACTGCTGCAGCTGTTCTGCTGCTGCCGCACGGAAGGTGTCCGCTGCCGCCAGCATGACGGAACGGCCCTCCTTCACGCATCGATTGGCAATCTTTCCAATGGATGTGGTCTTGCCGCCGCCGTTGATTCCAATCATCAGAATGATGAGTGGACTTTCCGAACAGAGCTGATTCCGTTCTCCTTTGTCCACCAGCTCTGCGATAACGCTTTCCAACGCTTTCTGCACTTCATCCGGTTTCGTAATATAGCGGGCATTCACCTTCTCACGGAGTTTTTCCATAATCTTCTCCGTGGTTTCAATGCCGATATCCGATATAATCAGGGATTCCTCTAACTCCTCCAGAAATTCTTCATCCAGATTCGGATTTCCCACGATTACATTCGTGATTTTTTCTTTAAATTTCGCAAATGTTGATTTTTGTTTGAAAATTCCCATCTCTACTCCTTACATCTATCGCTGTTAATCCAAATCCATCTCACGCGCATCCTCTAACTTCAGAGAAAGCATCCTGGAAATGCCCTGTTCCGGCATGGTTACGCCGTACAACACATCTGCATGCTCCATGGTAACCTTCTGGTGGGTGATAATGGCGAACTGCACCTCTCGGAAGTTCTGAAGGTACTCCGAAAATCGTTCGATATTCGCTTCGTCTAGCGCCGCTTCCACCTCATCCAGAATACAGAAAGGCGTCGGCTTGGTCTTGAGCACGGCGAACATCAATGCGATGGCCGTCATGGTTTTCTCCCCTCCGGACATCAGATTAATATTCTTGAGGGATTTTCCCGGTGGCTGAGCAATGATATCGATGCCGGAATCCAACGGATTCTTATCATCCTCCAATCGAAGTTCTGCATGCCCTCCTCCGAAAAGTTCTCGGAAAGTGCTTTCAAAATGAACCTCAATTTGATCAAAGCTTTCTTTGAACTTTTCACGGATGGTTCGATCCATGTTTCGAATAATGGACTCCAGTTCCTCCATAGCCTTCGTCAAGTCAGATTCTTGGTTCGTCATGAAATCATATCGCTGACGGACTTTCCGGTATTCCTCAATGGCGGAAATATTCACATCCCCCAGTTCGGCCATCCGAAGACGAATCTCCTTGACCTCTTTATTTCCCGCAGTAATTCCGAAGTCCGAAGATTGAAGGGTTCGAGCCTCCGCATAGGACATCTCGAATTCATCCCATAACTTGTCCTTCTGAGAAGATAGTAATGTCTCATTCTTCGTGTTCTTGATTTCCAGCTTATACTTTCGGTCCTGGGCATCCGATACCTGTGCAGACATTTTCTTCTGCTCCGAAATATACTGTTGCTGGGATGCTCGATTCTGATCCAATTCCGTCGTCAATTTCGAAATGGATTCTTCCAGCTCCGTCTTTTCTCTCTGGAGAATTTCCTGTTTCTCATCCGATTCTGCACCGGATGTGGTGAGGAGAATCCGCTGCTTGCTCAGTTCTTCGTATTCCTCTTCTGCATCATTGCAAGCATCTTCCAGTTCCGTCAAATCATCAATGGTTCTCTCGATGCTTTCATTTATGCTAAGGATTTTCTGTTCCTGTTCTCCCAACTGGACTTTACAAGAAACCACCGTTTCCTGACATTTCTCCATTTCGTCCGAATACCGTCTGGAATTTTCTGTCAGTTCTTCGGTTTCCTGCTCCATTTCCTGAATCTGCTTCTCCGCTGAAACAATTTCATCTTGATAGCGGGTAATCATGGCCTCTGCTCGATTCAAGTCGCTATCGATATTGGATAGTTCCTCGGTATAACGGGTAGCCGCATTATCGCTTTCTTGAACCAGAGTTTCCATGTGATCCTTTTCGCTTTGAAGAACGTTCATCTCCACTTCCAGCTTCTGAAGTCCTGCGGCGAGTTCATCCTGTTCGCTTTGGAAATCCTGAAGTTCCTTTTCACAGTTTTCCCGGTAGTGGATGCCTTTCTCCTGAGATGCTTTTAGCTGAGTAATTTCTTCTTCCAGCGTTGTGATTTCTTTCTTTCGCTCCAGAAGATTCGCGGATTTGTTCCGGTATCGTCCACCGGTAATGGCTCCGCTGGAGGCGATAATCTCTCCCTCCAGGGTTACGATACGAAAACCTCCGGTGACTCTCTTCGAAATCCGGATGGCGTGATCCATGGTATCCACCAGAATGACCCGTCCCAGAAGATAATCGTAGATTTCCCGGTAGGTGGAATCGCATTCAATCATCTCCGCCGCGATTCCCAGATATCCTTCCATCTGCTCTGCCCGGTCTGCGTGGCTTGCTCTTCCGTGAATGGAGGAAATCGGCAGGAATGTGGCACGTCCGGCTTTCGCGGACTTCAGCCATTCCACTGCTTGCTTTGCCGACGAATCATTCTCACAGATGATGTTCTGCATGGCTCCGCCTAAAGCGGTTTCGATGGCCAGCTCATATCCATCTGGAACGGTCATCAAATCCGAAACGGTGCCGATGATTCCACGAATGTTCTTCTGCATCACTCTTCGAACCGCGTTGTTATACCCCTCGTAATTGTTTTCCATCTCTTCGATGGTGTTTTTACGAGCGGTAAGGCGATTCATCTGTAGAACGATTTCTTCCAGTCTCTTGGATGCCGCTGCAATCTTATGCTTTCTGGCAGATATTTCCTCCGAAATTTCCTGAATTCGGGAGTTCATTTTCGACTGTGTAGAGGTTTTCTCCTCGTATGTCTCTCGGATTTCCTTCAGTTTCTTCTGATTCTGAAGGACGGATTCATCCTTGCCTTCACTTTCTTTTTCTATCTGTTCCTTCCGATTACGAAGGGTCTCCTGATAATTTCGCAGGGTATTAATTTCGGCCTGCCGAGACACATTCTTGTTTCCCAGATCCATGACCGCTTCCCGGTTATTTTCAATTCGGGTCCGAACTGCTCCGGTCTTCTGGGTCTGATCATTCAGACGAAAAACGGCTTGATCCAGCTCTTTCAGAATTCGCTTTTTCTCCCCTTCCAGCACATCCGCCTTTTCTTCCAGTGCCTTTCGGTTCTCACGAACTTCATCTCTCTTCACCGAAGTATCCTCGATTACCTGCTTTAGACGAGCTAAATCGTTTTCGATATGGTCCAGCCGTTCCAAGTTAATCTGTCCCCGGTTGGTAATCATGTTCAGCTCTTCGGTTTTCTCCCGAAGAAGGCGGTTGTTTCTCTCGTATTCCTGACTTAGTTCCGCATCCAGAATTCGGCATTTCTCTACGGATTGCTCCAGCTCCTCATTTCGAGCCATCACTTCAGCGAATTCTTGCTCCAGCTCTCTCAGCTCTTCTTGGCCGCTTTCCACATTCCGTTCCAGATTTCCAATGCTGTGCAGGATAATGTTCACCTCCAAGACCTTATATCGATCTCGCAGCTTAATGTATTCCTGGGCCTTCTCGGAATCTTCTTGAAGGCCGTCAATTCGGTCTTCAATCTCCGAAATGATGTCCCGCACTCTTTCCAGGTTATCGCTGGCAGACACTAGCTTCCGCTCTGCTTCCTGCTTTCGGTTCTTATAAAAGACGATTCCCGCCGCTTCTTCAAAGATTTCCCGGCGGTTCTCCGGTTTCGTGCTGACAATTTCCTGTATTTTTCCCTGACCGATAATCGAATAGCCATCTACACCGATTCCAGTATCCATGAACAACTCTTTAATATCTTTCAATCTGCAGTTGTTCCCGTTAATCAGGTATTCGCTCTCCCCGGACCGATACATGCGCCGAGTTACCGACACCTCACTGTAATCCACCGGAAGCGTGCCCGATGTATTGTCGATTACCAGGGATACCTCCGCCATGCTCTTCGGCTTACGATTCTCGGTACCGGCAAAAATAACTTCATCCATCTTATTGCCGCGGAGCTGCTTTGGACTCTGTTCTCCCAAAACCCACCGCAGCGCATCACTGATATTACTCTTGCCGCTGCCGTTCGGACCGACGATGCAGGTGATTCCATCATTCAATTCGATGCAAACCGGATCTGCAAAGGATTTAAATCCCTGCATTTCAATTCGTTTAAACTGCAATTCTTTAGACCCCTTTCGTCAGTACGCTTCTGGCCGCTTCCTGCTCTGCTGCCTTCTTGCTGTGGCCACTCCCCTGTCCCAGCACCTTTCCGTTGGCACAGACTTGAACGGAAAAATTCTTCCGATGATCCGGTCCGGACTCCGATATCAGCTCGTACTGAATCTGCACGCTCTTGTGCTTTCCCTGAAGCACTTCCTGAAGAGCACTCTTGTAATCGTGGTGGAGTTTCCCTTGAAGTGCCATCAGAATATTCTCTTTGAAAAGACTCAGCACCACACGGTCTCCTGTTTCATATCCATCTTCAATGATAATCGCCCCAATAATGGCTTCCATGGCATCCGCCAGAATAGAATCCTTATCCGAGCCGCCATGCATCTCCTCTCCATTTCCTAGGCGCAGGTATTTTCCCAGCTGAATCCGCCGAGCTACCATAGCCAAAGAATTTTCGCAGACAATGCTGGCTCTGGTTTTCGACAGCACTCCCTCCGGCTGGTTCGGCATGATATCGTAGAGTTTGTTTCCAATAATCGCATCCAGATAAGCATCTCCAATGAACTCCAGTCGTTCGTTGTTTTCAACATACGCCAAACCATGCTCCGACGCATAAGAACTATGGGTCAGAGCATGAGTCAGCAATGTAGCATCCTGGAACTTATACCCCAGGTTGTTTTCCAGTTCTGAATAATTCATCATCTACGCTTCTTCCTCACCAGCTTTCGACTGGATTGCACTTTCAATCAGATGGGTCACATCCTGTTCCACATATGGAACTGCTTTGAGAATCGCGTTGTAGACAGCATTGGCCTTCGAACTTCCGTGAATCTTGAGAACCGGTCCCTTCAGACCCAGAATCGGTGCTCCGCCTTCCTCGGAATAGTCAAACTCCTTCTTGATTTCTTTTAGCTTATTATACGAAAGAAGTGCACCGGCCTTCGCCATGACGCCCTCTGTCATCTTCTGCTTAATGCGCTTCATCACTGCCATGGCAACGCCTTCTGCGGTCTTCAGAAATACATTTCCGGAAAAGCCATCGGTAACCACCACATCACAGCAGCCGAAAGGAACATCTCGGCCTTCGCAGTTTCCCTTGAAGTTGATGTCGGAATTCTGAAGAAGTTCGAAAGCTTCTTTGTGTGTCGTATCTCCCTTCTCATCCTCAGCGCCTACGTTCAGGAGCATCACCTCTGGGTTCTCCACGCCTTTCACATTGGATACGAAAATGCTGCCCATAATTCCGTACTGCTGCAGGTATTCCGGCTTCGCCTCGGCATTGGCGCCACAGTCCAGAATAAGAGATGTATCGTTCATGCCAATTTTCGGGAAGAATGCCGCAATGGCAGGTCTCTTAATTCCCTTAATGCGTCCCAGAATCAGAAGGCCTGCGGAGAGGAGTGCACCGGTACTTCCGCCGGAGATAAAAGCATCGACTTCTCCTTCCTTCAGAAGCCGCATTCCCTTTGCAATGGAAGAATCCTTCTTCTTCCGTACCGCCATTGCCGGAGATTCATTGTTGGAAATTACCTCTGTGGCATTGATAACTTCAATGTTATCGCCATTCCAATTCATTTCCGAAAGGCACTCTTTAATCCGCTCTTCCTGTCCAATTATGGAAACCGTATGGGGGATTTCCTTTGCGGCCTGAACCGCTCCTTTTACAATCTCTTCTGGTGCATGGTCTCCGCCCATGCCGTCAATCAATATATTCATTCTATTGTCCTGCTTTCTTTCTACTCTCAATTACTGCTTACAATCTTCGTGCGCATACGTCAGTAGAATATTATATCATACTATTCCCAATTCCGCTTCTTTTTCTTTAATTCCGGCAATCAGCGGAGTCTGAGCTGTCCGCATGCCGCATCAATGTCTGCGCCTAGCGTACGTCTTACCGTTACAGCAATGTGCTTTTCTTCCAGCGTCTCTTTGAAGCGACGAACGGATTTCCGATGGGATGTTTCGTAGCCGGTTCCCTCTACTTTGTTCAGTGGAATTAGATTCACGTGGGTCTGCCATCCATGAAGGTGGCGGGCCAGCTCTAACGCATTCTCCCTGGAGTCGTTCAATCCATCAATCAATGCGTACTCAAAGGTAATCCGGCGACCGGTTTTCTTTGTGTATTCCCGACATGCATTCATCAGTTCGTCATATCCGTACTTTCTCGACACTGGCATGGACTTCTGCCGGATTTCCTGATTCGGTGCGTGAAGGGACACCGCCAGATTTACCTGGGGAAATTCATTCCCGAATCGCTGGATTCCCGGGATTAGGCCGCAGGTGGATACTGTGATATTCCGATAGCTGAGGTTATAGCCCTCTGGTTGATGAATCAACTGTAGGAACTTCGAAACGTTCTCATAATTATCAAAGGGTTCTCCGATTCCCATGATAACAATATGGTTAATGTCCTCTCCCGTCAGATTTCTCATGGCTAATACCTGTGCGAAGATTTCTCCGGCCGTCAGACTCCGATCTAATCCCTTTCGAGTGGACGCACAGAATGAACATCCCATCCGGCATCCCACCTGGGAGGAGATACAGATGGAATTTCCATAGCTGTATTTCATGAAAACCGATTCCACTCGGCTTCCGTCCCGGAATTCAAACAGGCACTTCCGGGTTCCGTCGGTTCGAGACTGTTGGTCATAAATCACCGAAGGAATATCGATGCAGTAACGCTCTTTCAGTTTCTCTCGAAAAGATTTCGGTATATTATTCATCTGATCGAAATCGGTAACCCCTTTCGACAACCACCCGAAGAGCTGCTTTGCTCGGAAATTTTTTTCGCCCAACTCAGAAACGACCCCGACTAATTCGTCGGGATCGCTTCCAAGGATATTCTTTAATTCTTTTACTGAATAATCCATTACACTCTTTCTACTGCAATACCAGTTTCATGACCGTTGATGTCAAACTTCTCGATATCTGCTTTTACAGTGATGTCCTCTGCCAATGTCTCGGACTGGATGTGATCCTTCGCAGACTCTACTGCACTCTGAATCTCTTCATCCGCATCCAAGTAGATGTGGATGTGATCCATCATCTCGAAGTCGTGCTGCTTACGGAGCTGCTGAATCTTGGAGATAATCTCACGTACATAACCTTCCTGAATCAGTTCCGGAGTCAGAGTAGTCTCCAGGATGGTGAACACATTGTTCTCCATGCCTACCACGAATCCATCCTTCGCAGAAATACGAACATCCAGATATTCTTCCGGAATCTCGTAATCCTCTCCGCCCAGATTCATGGTCACCGGACCATTGTGGACTTCTGCAATCAGCTTCTTCGCATCGCATTCTGCCAGCTTCTTGCCGAATTCTTTTACATTCTTACCCAGGGCCTTACCTGCTTCACGGAAGTTCGGCTTGATGGAGAAGTTCATGTATTTGTCTAGTTCCGGCTCAAATACTACGTTCTTCACATTCAGCTCTTCCTGAATCAGCGGCACCAGGTCGCTAATGATGGCTTCATAGCTTCCGTCGATGATGACTTCCTGCAGCGGCTGACGAACCTTGAGCTTCTCTTTCTCACGAGTTCCTCTTCCCAGGTTCACGAGAGTCTTGACAAGACCCATGCGCTCTTCAACCTTCTCATCGATGAGACTTTCGTCCGCTTCTGGGTAGTAAGCGGTGTGCACCGTCTCAGCACCAGTCAGCTTGATGTACATCTCATCGGCAATGAACGGAGCAATCGGCGCAATCAGCTTGGATACGCCCACTAGAATTTCGTAAGTGGTTGCAAATACGCTCTTCTTATCCTCATCCATTCCCTCTGCATAGAATCTTCTTCTTGCACGGCGAATGTACCAGTTGGACAGATCCTCTACCACGAAGTCATTCACTACGCGAACCATCTTCATGTGTTCATATGCATCCAGTGCCGCAGTGGCATCCTTGATGCACTTGTTGTATCTGGAAATAATCCAGCGATCCAGCTCCGGACGATTCTCATACGGAACATCAATAGCTGCTACATCCAAATCCTCCAGGTTTGAATACAGAACGAAGAAGTTGTAGATGTTCTTCAGTGTACCGAAGAATTTGCTGACTACGTCCTTCACGCCTTCCTCATCGAACCTTGTCGGAGTCCATGCCGGCGAAGTGGATACCAGATACCATCTCAGCGCATCTGCACCGTACTTATCCAGCAATTCGAAAGGCGATACTGTATTTCCTCTGGACTTGGACATTTTCTTGCCCTCTTTGTCCAGAATCAGGTCGTTGACCAGAACGTTCTTATACGGTGCTTTTCCCATGATGAAAGTGGAAATTGCCATCAGCGAATAGAACCACCCACGGGTCTGGTCGATTCCCTCGCAGATGAAGTCTGCTGGGAACAGTTCCTTCTCGAAACGCTCCTTGTTCTCAAATGGGTAGTGCCACTGTGCGTAAGGCATTGCGCCGGAGTCGAACCAGCAGTCCATTACCTCTGGAATACGATTCATGGTCTTTCCGCATTCTGGGCACTTCAAATGAATGTCATCCACATATGGACGGTGCAAGTCGATTGTCTCCGGATCTACCGCTTCGATGCCCTTTTCCTTGAGTTCTTCTCTGCTGCCGATGCATTCCAAATGTCCGCACTCGCAGCGCCAGATTGGAATTGGTGTTCCCCAATATCTAGATCTGGAAATCGCCCAGTCCTTCACGTCTGCAATCCAATTGCCGAAACGCTTCTCCCCAACGAAAGGAGGATACCAGTTCACGGTATTGTTGTTCTCTACCAGCTGATCCTTGAGCTTGCTCATCTCAATGTACCAACCCGGCTTTGCATAGTATACCAGCGGAGTTCCGCATCTCCAGCAATGTGGATAGTTATGGACCATCTTCTGCTTAGAATATACCTTATTCTCGCCTGCCAGGTACTTGAGAATCTCCACATCCAGTCCATCTTCCATTACGAAGTGACCCTTCCATGGAGTCTCTGTGAACTTACCCTTCTCATCCACCGGTCTTGCGAACGGAACATTGTAACGGCGGCATGTGTTGTAGTCGTCTTCACCGAAAGCATATGCCGTATGTACCAGACCGGTACCATCCTCTGTGCTGACATAGTCTGCACATGCAACGAAGAAGGCTTTCTTATCGCCGTCCTCCATCTTAACGAAAGGCATCAGCTGTTCATATTCCTGATATTCCAGGTCCTTGCCCTTAACCACTTCCAGTGTTTCGTACTTTCCTTCTCCCAGAACTTTGTCTGCCAGAGCCTGTGCCACCACGAAGATGTTTCCTTCTTCTGGTCCTTCTAGCATCTTTGCACGAATGTAGTCGATTTCCGGTCCTACGGTAATCAGCACGTTGGAAGGCAATGTCCACGGGGTAGTGGTCCATGCCAGGAAGTATTCGTTATCCATTCCCTTGCGCTTGAACTTACAGGTAACGGTCAGTACGGAAATTTCTTTGTATCCCTGTGCTACCTCATGGGAAGCCAGTCCTGTTCCACATCTTGCGCAGTATGGCTGCACCTTGTGGCCTTCGTAAATCAGTCCGGCATCGAAGAATTTCTTCAGAATCCACCAGCCGGATTCAATGTAATCGTTCTTATATGTAATATATGGATCCTTCAGGTCGGCCATGTATGCCATCCTGTCGGACATATCCGTCCACATGCTGGTATATTTGAACACAGATTCACGGCACTTCTCGTTAAATTCCTTAATGCCGTACTTCTCGATGTCCTGCTTTCCGTTCATGCCCAGCTGCTTCTCTACCTCGATTTCAACCGGCAGTCCGTGGGTATCCCATCCCGCTTTTCTCTTAACCTGGAAACCCTTCATGGTCTTATAGCGGTTAATGGAATCCTTCAGCGTTCTTGCCATAACGTGGTGAATTCCCGGCTTACCATTCGCAGTTGGCGGTCCTTCGAAGAAGACAAAGCTTGGACAATCTTCTCTTTCCTTCACGCAGCGATCCAGAAGATCAATGTCTTTCCAATGCTGGACCTGTTCTTCCTGAGTCTCTGCGACGGATTTTTCTGATAAATTTTCAAACATACTCTAATTCCTTCCGTCTATTTGTCTAGTGGGTAAAAGCAACTTACTTCAATCCGAAGTATCCGATGGTTGCTATGCGCCACCGTAAAATTAGTTTCTAACTAATATAATATATTATAGAATTTATTAAAAGTCAACAATTTTAATCCTTGTGGATGTAGTCTTTGAGTTCTTTTACCAGTACATCGTGTTCGTGGAAGCGCAGCTGTGGGAATGCCCTCAGCACACGACCGAATCCGAAATGGCGACGTTTCCGGTAGCTCTGGTAGAATTCTTCCTTTCGATGCTCCATTTCAGACCGCCATTCTTCCAGTTCTTCTTGAAGCTCTTGTACCCGTTCATCCACTGTTTGATCCAGTTCCTTAAGGCCATCATCCACTGCATCCCGAAGTTCTGCTTTGGCCAAGGATCCCTGTAGCTTGGCCTCATCCATTTTCTGCGCCGTCTCCAGGGCATTGGTCCCAATCCTTGTACTTAGCTCATCGCTCACTACGCGCATCCGATCTCGAAGCTCGTCCAGTTCGGCAAATCGCTTGTTCAGTCCAATCATAATGAATACCGAAACGGCGAAATCCGCAAAGTACGCAATATATAGGATTATCATCAGTGGAATCGCATATCCATGAGACAGGATATGACCGAACACAGTGCGAATGAAGGGATGAATATCCCTTACAACTAATACAATGGCGAACCCCCATATGATGCTGAATTCTAGGCAGATATATCCGTGGAAATTGTAGGGATTCCCGCTATAGTCCCACCATCTCGCGTGGAAGCATCGGTCTAGCACCCATCCGCCGATCAGCTCAATCAGTGTGGCCAGAACCATTCCTGCCAGGAACACCTTCCAGAAACTTATCTCACGAGGATTTTCGCTGGTCACCGAATTCAGAAGCAGGAATAACCCCACTACACCGAATCCGTATATAGGACATACCGGGCCGTTCAGGAACCCACGGTTCACTACCAGACCCTTGGTCAAAGCCTGATAAATCACTTCCACTGTCCATCCCAGGAACGAATATATTAGGAAATACATTGCAATCTGTTCGACTGTCATACTCTCTCCTTTCTTTCTCATTTGAGGTTTAATCCATCACTTCTTCCATCAGCATTTTCTGGCTGTCCAGAGCTTCGCCTTTTCGGCTCTTTTTCCGATAACCGCCGTCGGAGCCCAGACTTCTTCCCTTCACGTTATCCATATAGTTCAGAAGCAGTATATTCTTAATTCGCTTTCGAATTTTCGAATCCGTCACCGGAAATGCTAGCTCCACTCGTTTCTCCGTATTTCGGGTCATGAGATCTGCGGAGCTGATGTACATTCGCTCATTCTTGCCCTGGCCAAAAATATATACCCGGGAATGCTCCAGATACCGACCCACCACATTAACTATTTCAATATTCTCCGTCCGCTTCGGAACCCCAGGCAGAATTCCGCAGATTCCCCGGACAATCATCCGAATCTGGACCCCCTCGTTGGAGGCCTCGGACAGGTGCCGGATTACATCTGGATCTGTTACGGAATTTACTTTTACAAAAATTCTCCCCTTCTTCCCTCGAGCTTTCTCCCGGTCAATCTGACGGATTATTTCCGGTTTGAAGCTCTGGGGGGCTGCTAGAATATACTTGTAATCCTTGAAATAGTTCTCCTTGCAGATGTTCTTGAAGAACCGGGACACGTCCTTCCCCAGCTTCTGATTATAGGTAATCAGGGAGAAATCCGTGTACTGCCGGGCGGTTGTTTCATTATAATTTCCGGTGCCAACCTGAGTGATATACCGCTTCTCACCCATTTCGTTCAGGACTATCTGGCACACTTTACAGTGCACTTTGTAATCATCCAAATCCTGGCTTCCGTAGTACACCTGGCAGCCGGCTTGCTCCAGGCGTTTCGACCAGTCGATGTTGTGCTGCTCATCAAACCTTGCCCGCAATTCAATCAGTACGCGAACTCGCTTTCCATTCTCCGCCGCCTGGGCCAGATAATCCGCAATGGTAGCGGGATTACTCAGCCGATAGATGGTCATGCGGATTTCCTGTACCCTGGAATTCTCGCCTGCTTCTTTCAGTAGTCTCAGCAGCGGCATCATCGAGTCATAGGGGTAAGACGAAAATATATCCTGTTTCTGGACGTATTCCATCACCTTCTCGCCAAAGAAGGTTGGATAACTTCTCGGAGTATAGACTGGATAGCTGTTGGCTCGGAGAAATCCACCTGGAACTTTTTCTTTCAGCTCATCAAGAAACTTGTAATCGAGTGGACTTCTGCTTATGAAACACTGGGATTTGGCGATTCCTGTGGCCTTCACCAGGCAATCTCGCAACTCTGCCGGACAGTCCCCGTGCACTTCAAGCCGTACTGCCTCCCGGTGTTCTCTCTTCTGAAGCAACCTCTCCATTTTGATACGGAAGTTCTTCGGAAGTTCTTCGCGGTCGGAATCTTGAATTTCCGCATTTCGGGTAATGCGGAGCATGGTTTTTCCTTTTACCTCAAAAGGGAGCATCAGCTCCTCGAAATATTCCAGAAGCAGGTCCGAAACCAACACCTCCGAAAATCGCTTCTCTTCTTCTTTTACCGTAAGTAGCCTTGGAAAATCCGCCGAAATGGACACCAGCGCAAAGTAATCTTCTTTCTCGGAATTCAGTTCCCCTAAGAAGTAAATCTGCTTATCCTCTAGCACTGGAAGGTTCGACCAGCCGGTGAAGAATTGCACCGATACGGATTTCCGCAACTTATCTCGAAAGAACACTCTACCGACTTCCCTTTCGCTTGAATCCAAATCTCCCCACTCTTTCAACCAGATTCCCTGATTCCGCAAATCGCGACAGACACAGTCGTAGATCTGATCCCGCTTGTAATAGAGAAACCCGGTCTCCTTGCAAATTTTCCGAATCTGCTTCTTCGGCGTCATTCCGGATAAAGGATCCAAGTTCTCCGGCGCAACCTGATTGAGATCTTGCAAGCTGCCCACACGGACCATGAAGAATTCATCCAGATTGCTGGAAAAAATGCGAATGAAATTCATTCGTTCCAGCACCGGAACCTCCGAATCCGCCCCTTCTTCCAGGCACCGCTCATCAAACCGGAGCCAGGAAAGTTCTCGATTCTGCGTATATCCCTTCTTGTACAATTCCTTCATTGCAATCGGTCTCCGTTCTTTGAAATACCAAAAGCGCCCTGCAAGCAGGGCGCCCGTCCTCTCG
>JAUNEW010000003.1:0-1343 GCA_030525365.1 Eubacteriales bacterium | reverse complement strand
TTCTCACCTCTTACAAAACCGTTGTACGCACTGATTCCCCAGATTACAATCAGCACTACAACCACCAGAATAGCAATTAACATACGCTTGCTCCTTTCTCCCGCCGATTGGCAGGGGTAAAAATATTTTCGGCCATGCTACCAGGCACCGCCACCTCCGCCGCCAAAGCCGCCTCCACTGAAGCCGCCTCCGCCGCTATCACTACTGAAGAATCCACCGCTTCCGCCGGAATCGGAACTCTTCGCAATACTGTCTTCGATAGCTTCGGTTACACCGGTGGAAACATGGTTCAGCATGGAATCCATCATCACGATGTCGAAATAGGAATCGTCTGCCGCATTGTATGGCGAATACCAGGACGGTCTTTCTACCGCAATGTTCTCGAATTTGCTGGCCCACTTTTTCGTCATTCCGAACACATAAGCGTAGGGAAGGATATTATAGAAGTAGGATGGATTCTCCTCTACCAGTGCTTCCAGTCTATCCAGTTCGGCATCTCGGATGAAATTCCGGAATCCCAGCACTCTTCCATATATCCCAGCACTCCATTCACTTCTGGATTTCATTCCCAGAAGAAGTAGCGGTGCTACAATGAAGAATGCTAAGAGCACTGTGGTAATCCGGCCATCGTTGAATCCCCAGGTGGTGTCAAAGCAAACGAACTGCATATACACCATTACGACCACCACATATATCAGAATCCAGAAGGCAAACCGAAGAAACGTGGAGGATCCTTTCCGGCTCTTCCGGTAGTAGTACACCTTCGTCAGGCGTCCAGACAGTACCACGAACAAGATTCCTATCATCAGACTGATTGCCGCTGTGTAAAGCAGCGACAGGGTTGTGTTCAGGAAGAGAAGAATGGCCGCCGCCATCATTGGGATTAGGAAGAGAATTCCCTTGCCCATTACATCGGCAGTCTTCGACTTCGCCGTGAATAAGCGATGCGCTCCGGAGAATTCGTCATCCACCAGGCTTGGAATGTCCTCGAAAGCCGTATTCATTCTTCCGCCAATCTGATTGGTTCTAGCCACCAGCTTCTTCGGATCCTTCTCCTTCAGTGTCTCATAATCCTTGAAGGCCGAGCTTCCAAAAATTCCTCGGAAGAAGCGCTGTACCGATGGCTTCTCCGATTCCGGAAGATCTCCTAGCCGGGTAAATTTAAACTTGTTCTTCTTATACTCATCGATATCGATATAGCCCTTATCCGCCAGATAGAAGAACGTGGCCGTGATGTCGTTATCATCTACATTTCCATCGATAATATAACCGATGTCAATCGGCGTTAATCCATCCGGTGGGTAGAATTCCACGGTTTCCGTCACATCCGGATTTCTTCCCCA
>JAUNEW010000105.1 GCA_030525365.1 Eubacteriales bacterium | reverse complement strand
TCCTCAGCGACTACGTAATCGAACAGGATGAAGCCAAGAAGAATCTGGCAGTGGCCGTCTATAACCATTACAAAAGAATTCGTCATCTGGAAGAGAGTACCGGCAATGACGAAGATAGTGTGGAGATTCAGAAGAGTAATATTCTGATGCTTGGCCCTACCGGTAGTGGTAAAACCCTGCTGGCGCAGACCTTAGCCAGAATTCTGGATGTTCCATTTGCTATTGTGGATGCCACCACGCTGACAGAGGCAGGATACGTGGGAGAAGACGTAGAGAATATTCTTCTCAGACTGTATCAGGCAGCAGATGGAGATCTGGAACGGGCACAGAAGGGTATCATCTATGTAGATGAAATCGACAAGATTGCTCGGAAGTCGGAGAATATGTCCATCACGAGAGATGTCAGCGGAGAAGGTGTACAGCAGGCTCTTCTGAAAATCATCGAGGGAACCGTAGCAAATGTTCCGCCTCAGGGCGGTCGGAAACATCCGCTTCAGGAGTTCATCCCATTTGATACGAAGAATGTTCTGTTCATCTGCGGAGGTGCTTTTACCGGACTTCCAACTATCATTAAGAGAAGACTGGGCAACAAGGTCATCGGATTTAACTCCGATGAGGAGAAGAAGGATCTGACGGATGAGCATGAAATTCTGCTGAAAGTAGAACCGGAGGATCTTCTTAGATTCGGATTGATTCCAGAATTAATTGGAAGACTGCCGGTGATTGTATCCCTGAGAGAGCTTTCGGAGGATGCACTGGTTCGGATTATGAAGGAACCGAAGAATTCGTTGATTCGCCAGTATCAGGAACTGTTCCAGATGGATGGTGTGGAACTGGAGATTCAGGACGACGCGGTGACAGCTATTGCCAATAAGGCCATTGAGCTGCGTACTGGTGCCAGAGGTCTCCGGGGAATCTTTGAGAAGATGATGACAGATATCATGTTCGAGCTGCCTTCCAGAGATGATGTGAAGAGATGCATCATTACGAAGGAAACCGTCGAGGACGGAGCAGAACCGATTCTGGAGACAAAATAGCGTTGCGTCAGCGATGCACAATATGAAATCATCAGGCGGCAGGGTATCACTTGCCGCCTGTTCTGTATAAATTGAAGGAGGTAGTAATGGCTGAGGAAAGTAAGAAAACAATTCCTTTCGTCGCTTTAAGGGGGTTAACATTCCTTCCTCATTCTGCGGAAGTGATTCAGATTGGCAGGGACAAATCCCTTCAGTCCCTGGAATTTGCCATGAATGGGGATCGAAAAATGGTGGTATCCGCCCAGCGGGATCCCAATGTCAACGATCCGGACGAGGAGGACTGTTATCTGACAGGGGTTCTCGTACGAGTTCGCACGGTGCGGAAACCTTCTGATTCCGCCAATTACGTGCGCATTCACGTGATGTGCGAAGAACGGGTTCGGATTGAGCGCATCTACGACCAGGATGAAGCAATGTTCTGTGAATACGTTCCGGCAGAGGAACTGGAAGCCGATGATGAGACGGAGATGGAAGTGCTCTCGAAACTGCTGATGGAGTCCTATGAAGCATATACGAAACTTCAGGAACGCCCGATGGACAGTATCATCGACGTGATGGGTCGTCTGGATGAGCCGGCAATTCTCATCTATACCATGGCCAATGAGTTAGACCTTTCCTTTGACGAACGGCAGGTGCTGTTGGAAATCGATTACATCCCGAATCTGTTCAAACAGATGATTGAATATCTGAAACAGGAGACGGAGAAGGTAAAAATAATCCGGAAAGTGCAGAAGGAAACCGAGTTCAGACTGGATAAGAGTCAGAAAGAATTCTATCTTCAAGAGCAGATGAAAGTTATTCAGAACGAGCTGAACCATAGCCCGATGGATGAGGAGATGGAGGCGCAGCAGTGGCGGAAGAAGCTGGATGAGCTGAAACTAGCGGAGAAGACGGACGCTAAGATACGGAAGGAAATCAGCCGCTTTGAAAAGATGCCGGCCATGAGCCCGGATGCGGCGGTGATTCGAAACTACATCGAAACACTTCTGGAACTTCCATGGAACGAGGAAAGCAAATCCAATCTGAATATTAAGAAAGCGGAGAAAGTGCTGAACGAGGACCACTACGGCCTGGATAAGGTGAAGGAGCGAATCCTGGAGCACCTGGCCGTGATGCATCTGACCAAATCCTTGCGAGGACCGATTATCTGCCTGGTGGGGCCGCCGGGAGTGGGAAAAACATCTATCGCCCGTTCCATTGCCAGAGCAACGAACCGGAAGTTCGTTCGGATGTCCTTAGGCGGCGTTCAGGATGAAGCGGAAATCCGGGGACACCGCAGAACCTATGTGGGTTCCATGCCGGGAAGAATTATCAACTGCATCAAGGAGGCGGGAACACGGAACCCGGTATTCCTGCTGGATGAACTGGACAAGATGGGCGGAAATTACAAGGGAGATCCTTCCGCAGCTTTGTTGGAGGTGCTAGATCCGGAGCAGAACAAGGACTTTACCGATCACTTCCTGGAAGTCCCATTTGATTTGTCGGATGTCATGTTCATCACCACGGCAAACACCACCCAGACCATTCCACGTCCGCTGTTGGATCGAATGGAGATTATTGAGCTTTCCAGTTATATCGAAGAAGAGAAGGTTCAGATTGCAGAGAAATATCTGATTCCGAAGACACTTAAGGCCAATAGCATCAAGAAGAGCCAGCTGATGTTCTCGGAATCGGCAATCCGAGGAATTATTGAGAATTACACAAGAGAATCCGGTGTCCGAAGTCTGGAGAGAGAGATTGCATCCGTGTGCAGAAAAGTTGCAAAGCGAATTGTCACAGAGAAGAAAAATCGCTATACTATAACTATGAGGAACCTGGAGAAATATCTGGGACCGAAGTATTTCCGGGATGATGATTTCACCACGGAACCGGAGGTGGGTGTAACCACTGGAATGGCATGGACCGCGGTGGGAGGGGTAACCCTTCAGATTGAAAGCGTGTTGATGCCAGGTAACGGCAAGTTAATCCTCACCGGTCAGATGGGGGATGTTATGAAGGAATCTGCCCAGATTGCCATGGGATACATCAAATCCTTGTCGGAGAAGTATGAATTGGATCCGAATCTTTTTAAAGAATACGACATTCAGATTCACATACCGGAGGGGGCAACACCGAAGGACGGACCGTCTGCGGGAGTCACCATGTGCACGGCACTGTTTTCCTTGCTCTCCGGACAGAAAGCCCGGCGAGATATTGCAATGACCGGAGAACTGAGCCTTCGCGGAAACATTCTTCCCGTGGGAGGAATCAAAGAGAAGGTGCTGGCGGCTTACCGTCAGGGGATTCGGAAGATTCTTTTGCCAAAAGCAAATGAAGTGGACATTCAGGAAATTCCGAAATCCGTTAGAAACAAGTTGGAATTCGTCCTTCTGACGAAAGCAGAGGATGCGTTCAAAGAGGTATTGATTCCAGAAGAAAGCGAGAAATAACATGAGAATTGTGAAGTCAGAGCTGGAATGCGTGGCGGTAAAGCCGTCCCAGTATCCGGAGCCGAATCGGTATGAGATTGCTTTTGCCGGTCGGTCGAACGTGGGAAAATCGTCGCTTCTCAATCTGCTGACGAATCGGAAAGGGTTAGCTAGAGTCAGCGGCAGTCCGGGTAAGACGAGAACCATCAACTTCTATCTGGTGAACGATGATTTCCGAATCGTGGATTTGCCGGGATACGGGTATGCCAGGTTGTCCAAGTCGGAGACGGAGAAGTGGGGCGACATGATGGACGCCTACCTGAGCAAACGGCAGGGCTTGTTGAAAGTGATTCAGCTGGTGGATATTCGACATGAGCCCACGGCACTGGATGTGCAGATGTACGATTATCTCAAATATTATGGCCTGGAGGGGCTGGTGGTTGCGACGA
>JAUNEW010000104.1 GCA_030525365.1 Eubacteriales bacterium | reverse complement strand
AATCTGAGCCACCGAAAAGCTGCTGGATGCAGCCTAAGGCCTGACTCGGTGGCTCAGAAAAGGCCAACCCCAGGAATCTGAGCCACCGAAAAAAGCTGCCGCAACCGCGGCAGCTTTTACCCAGCCTTACCCATCCTTACCAATTCTACTTTCTTCCCTTACTCCCCAAGGTTCCCCTTCGGAAACCGCACCGTAAAGCAGGTTCCTTTCCCCGGTTCGCTGTCCACCTGGATGGTGGCGTTGTGAATGAGGAGCGCGTGCTTGACGATGGAAAGGCCTAGGCCAGTGCCCCCCACTTCTTTGGAACGGCTCTTGTCCACTCGGTAGAACCGTTCGAAGATGCGATCCTGATCCTCTTTCGGGATGCCTACGCCGGAATCCTGGACGGTTAAGGTAATGTGATCCGTCCCGTTCTCCAGGCGAGCGTGGACGTAGCCGCCGGGGTGGTTGTACTTAATGCCGTTCTCGCACAGGTTGTAGACGATGCTGTACAGGGTTTCCGGGATGCCGTACAGAGGGCAGCTTTCCCCGTCTAAGGAAATGGAAACACCGGCGTCTTCCGCTGGGATTTCCAAGCAGTCTACTGCGTTTTCGGCAATGGTGTACAGGTCTACGTCTTCCCATTTCATTTCCTTGGCACCGCTGTCCAGTTTGCTCAGGCCAATGGTGTCCTCCACCAGCTTGGCCATTCGGAGGGATTCCTTCCGAATCTTTCCGGCGAAAGGCTTGATGTCCTCGTCTTTGACGATGCCGTTCTCTAGAAGCTCTGCGTAGCCGGAGATGGCGTGGAGGGGGGTCTTCAGTTCGTGGGACACGTTGGCGGTGAATTCCTGGCGAATCTGGGCGGACTTGGCGATTTCGTCTCGGTCTTTCCGGAGCTGCTCCTGCTGCTGGGTCATGCGGCGAATCAGCGGCGCCACCTCACGGAAATCCTCTTCGTCCACGTGCTGGATGGCTTCGTCTAGGTTCAGGTTATTGATCGGCTCCACAATCTTCCAAGCCAGCCTCGATGCCAGCCACATGGAGATGAGGATGGCGAAGACCGCCACGAAGATGATGGAAGGAGAGATTCCCAGGAGAACCATCCACACCGGCTTTTGGTCGATGGACATTCGAAGGACGCTTTTGTCCGGAAGCCGCTCGGCCACGTAGAGCTGCTTAACGTCCAGTGTACTGGAGTACCGGCTGCTTTCGCCGGTGCCCTTGGCTTCTGCCTCTTTGAATTCCTTACGATTCTTGTGATTCTCCATGCCGGTAGCATCCGCCCGGTTGTCGTAGAGCACCTTGCCGTCCTTGGCAATCCAGGTAATCCGGTAGTTGTCGGAATCCAGATTCTTGAGATAAGTTGCACCATCTAGGGCCACCCCCCGGGAAGCCAGATGGGTTTCGTCCACTAATTGTTCTCGCTGGGTGGAGTCCACGTAATCGTAGAGGGCCGCCATGATAATCACCAGGGCAGCGATTAGAACGGCTGCAGAGACCATCCAGATGGACCGGAAAATCTTCTTACTCACTGTAATCCTCCATTCTGTACCCAACTCCTCGGACGGTGGTAATCAGGCTGCCACAGCTTCCCAACTTGGTTCGGAGGGTTCCGATGTGAACGTCTACCGTTCGGGTCTCCCCCACGAAGTCGATGCCCCAGATGCTGGAGAGAAGCTGCTCTCTTGAGAACGCCTTTCCCACATTCTCCATGAATGTCCGCAGGAGTTCATATTCCTTCAGCGTCAGCGTCACCGGCTTGTCGTTGACGGAGACCTGATGTTTTACCGTGTTCATAGTGATGCCGCCCTGCATTAGCACCACTGCTTCTTCCTTCGGGGTGGTTCTCCGAAGGACCGCCTTAATTCTGGAAACCATCTCCATCATGCCGAAAGGCTTAGACAGGTAATCGTCCGCCCCCAGATCCAGGCCAATCACCTTGTCGTATTCCGAGTCCTTGGCGGTGGCCATGATCACCGGAATATTTCGAGTGATAGGAGATGCTTTTAGCTCTTTAAGAATGGAGATTCCGTCCTCTCCTGGCAGCATGATGTCCAGGAGAATCAGCTCCGGCGTCTCCTGCTTCATGGCGTCCCAGAACGGTACGCTGTCCGGAAAACCGCTGGCGGCAAAGCCTGCCGCATTCAATGTGTACAGCATCAAATCCCGAATGCTCTGATCATCTTCCACGCAGTATATCATAATGAACCTCCTGATTGCTTCCTTTATTTACTCCTATATTAGAATATCAATGTAAGAACAATTATCATGAAAGTGTAAAATCTATGTAAAACCCCATTTCCTCGGAAGTCTCGGCTTTTTTCATTTAAATTTTACACAATAATTGCATACCATGTTATCATTACAATAGCATAAGAAAGAAAGGAATTCCATCGATGAAAAAACTTACCATGGGTATCCTGGCCCACGTAGATGCAGGTAAAACCACATTATCGGAAGGCCTGCTTTTCCGGGCGGGCGAAATTAGAAAGTTAGGCCGGGTGGATCACGGGGATTCCTTCCTGGACGGAAATACGGTGGAGCGGAACCGAGGGATTACGGTGTTCTCCAAACAGGCTCGGTTCCAGGCCGGGGATACGGATGTAACTTTCCTGGATACGCCGGGCCATGTGGATTTTTCCGCAGAGATGGAGCGGGTGCTGTCGGTTATCGACTTAGGGCTTTTGATTATCTCTGCGCCAGACGGCATTCAGAGTCACACGGAGACCCTGTGGAAGCTCCTGAGGCAGCGGAACATTCCCGTGATGGTGTTCGTCAACAAGATGGACCTGGCGGTGCGAGAGCGGGAGACTATTGTGGAGGAGCTAAAGGCGGCTTTCGGAGAGGGCTTTGTGGACTTCAGCCGGAACCGGAAGAGCGAGGAATTCCTGGATGATTTGACGTTGGAAGTGCCGGAACTGGCGGAGAAGGTGCTGTCGGATCTGCCGGTGACCGATGGGGACATTGGGGAAGCGGTGCTGGGCCGGAGGCTTTTCCCCTGCATTTTCGGCTCCGCCCTTAAGATGCAGGGCATCGAATACCTGATGGATTGCCTGGATCGGTACACCCTGGAGCCGGAATACGGGGAATCTTTCGGCGCCAAAGTCTTCAAGGTGAGCCGGGACGAACGGGGGGAGCGGCTGGTGTTCATGAAGATCACCGGGGGCCGCCTGGCGGTGCGCACCGTCCTCCATGGAACGGATGAGAACGGGGAATCTTGGGAAGAGAAGGTGAATCAGATTCGATTCTATTCTGGGATGAAGTATCGTTCCGGAGATGAAGCGGAAGCGGGTATGGTCTGCGGCGTCACTGGTCTCTCTAAGGTGATTCCGGGGGATGCTCTGGGAAGTGCAGATCCGGACCAGGGAGAGGTCTTGGAACCCTTCCTGACCTACCGAGTGCTGGTGCCGGAAAACATGGACGTGCACACCGCTCTAAGACATTTCCGGGCGCTGGGAGAGGAGGATCCCAAGCTCCACGTGACCTGGAACAGCGAAACCTCCGAAATCGGAATTCGGCTGATGGGCCAGATTCAGCTGGAGGTCCTCCGCACCATGATTGAAGAGCGATACGGCTACACCGTGGACTTCGACACAGGAAGCCTGATCTACCAGGAGACCATTACGGATACGGTGGAAGGGGTGGGCCATTTCGAACCCCTTCGCCATTACGCCGAGGTGCACCTGATTCTGGAACCCGGGGAGCGGGGCAGCGGCGTGGTGTATAACAGCACGCTTTCCGAAGATATTCTGCCCCGGAACTGGCAGCGGTTGATTCTGGGAAATTTGGAACAGAAGGAGCACCGAGGGGTGCTCATCGGCGCCCCGCTGACGGATGTAAAAATAACATTGGCCGCCGGCCGGGCCCACGAAAAGCACACCAGCGGCGGCGATTTCCGGGAAGCTTCCTACCGAGCCG